>DATFSG010000289.1:0-3076 GCA_035262765.1 Gaiellaceae bacterium
GCGCTCGTCGTGCAGGGCGGTCCGGGCACCGGCAAGACCGCCGTCGGTCTGCATCGCGCGTCCTGGCTTCTCTACACGCATCGCGAGAAGCTGCGGCGCGTGCTCGTCGTCGGGCCGAACCCGACGTTCATGGACTACGTCTCGCACGTACTCCCGACGCTCGGCGAGGAGGCGGTCGAGCAGCGGGCGGTCACCGAGCTGCTCGACGGGATCGAGGTCGGCCGCGACGAGGAGACCGACGTCGCGCGGCTCAAGGGCGACCCGCGGCTGCGCGAGGTCGTCGCACGCGCGGTCGAGATCGCGGTCGTGCCCGCGCCGGAGGAGCTCTACGCGCGGATCGACGGAATCTACGTCCGGGTGCGGGAGCGGGACGTCGCCGTGCTGCTGGAGGAGGCGCTGGAAGCAGGTGATCCGCTCGGGCTCGCGCGCGAGCGATTCCGGATGGCGGTGCTCCGGCGGTTCTACGAGCGCTACGGCGAGCTGCTCGGTCCGCAGGCGTTTCGCAGCTTCGAGGAGCTCGAGGGGGCCTTGCGCCGCGGGGGTTTCCTCACGCGTTGGCTCGATCGCGTCCTGCCGCTGCCCCAGCCCAAGAAGCTCGTCTCCCGGCTCCTCACATCGCCGGCCGCGCTCGAAGCCGCGTCCGAGGGCGTGCTGGAGGACGACGAGCGGAAGCTCCTGCTGCGCGACCGGCCGCGGCGCATGTCCGACCTACGCTGGAGCGACCAGGACGTGCCGCTGCTCGACGAGGCGCAGGCGCTGCTCGACGGCGCGCCGCGGACTTATGGTCACGTGATCGTCGACGAGGCCCAGGATCTCTCGCCGATGCAGCTGCTGGCGATCTCGCGCCGGGCGATCGACGGCTCGCTCACGATCCTCGGTGACGTCGCGCAGGCGACGGGACCGGTCGTCTACCGGCGCTGGCAGGAGCTCCAGCCGTACCTGCCGGACGAGGCCGAGATGGAGATCGAGGAGCTGCGGCACGCGTACCGCGTCCCGGCCGAGATCATGGACTTCGCGCTTCCCCTACTTGACCGGATCGCGCCGGAGGTCGAGCCGCCGCTCGCCTACCGCAAGGGCGGCGACCCACCGCGGCTCGTCCAGGTCGGGGAGGGCGAGCTGCTGGAGACGGCGCTGCGCGAAGCCGTTGCGCTCGAGGACCTCGACGGCCTGCTCGCCGTGATCGTTCCGCGGTCGTTCGGCGTCGACGACTCGTTCCCGTTCCCGATCCTCACGCCGCGGCAGGCAAAGGGCCTCGAGTTCGACCACGTCGTGGTCGTCGAGCCGGCGGCGGTTGCGGACGACGGAGACCGCGGGCTGCGGGAGCTCTACGTCGCGCTTACGCGGCCCACGAAGACGCTCGTCGTCGTCCACGCTCGGCCGCTGCCCGAGCCGCTCGGCCGCTAGGCGTGCACATCCCGGACGTGCATGAGGTCGAGCCGCGGCAGATCGCTGCCCTCGTCTCGCTCGACGGCGCCAGGATCCTCGACATCGGCTGCGGCGAGGGCCGGCTCACAGGATTTGCGGCGGCACGAGCGGCGAGCGTCTACGCGTTCGACCCGAACGCCGAGCGAGTGGAGAGGGCGCGCTCTGCGGCAGACGTCGAGCGGGTGCGTTTCGGCGTTCACGGCGCCGAGGCGCTCGACGTCGAGCGAGAAAGCTTCGATATCGCGCTCTGCGGCTGGTCGCTCTGATGCCTCGAGCCGGAGAGCGTGGTCGACGCTCTGACTCGCATTCACGCCGCGCTCGTTCCGGGCAGCGTTCTCGTCGACACCCAGCCGGTCAGCCCGTCGCTGCCCGTCGCTGTCGCCGGCGAGCCGATCGGCGAGCTCGACGACGCCGAGTGGGTAGAGATCGTCGCCGCCGTGGATGCCGAGGTCGACAAGGCGCTCGCGGCCGGCCTTTTCGAGCTACGCCACGAGGAGCGCTACACCGTCGTGCACGAGTTCGGCTCTGGTCGCGAGTGTCTCGACGTGGTGGCAGGCTGGGCGGGGACGAGCGTCCCCGAGGAAGTGGCCGCGCAGCTCGAGCGCGGCAACGCGCGCACCACGGTGAGGCAGGACACGAGGCTCCGCCTGCTCGACCGCCGCTAGGCCGGTGAGAGAAGGCTGTAGCCGTAGCGCCGCATCCGGCGCTCGTACCACGTTGAGACGAGGTCGAGGTAGGCGCGCATCCGCAGGTCGCGCTTCATCTCCTGCCACTGCCGGAAGTACTTCTCGTTTGCTCCGCCCTCGACGGGCTCGCTCGGGGCGATCGGGTCGAGCCCGAGGAACTCGAAGATCCCGCTCAACACGCCCTCGGGGTCGCGCACCAGCTGCTCGTACGTGAGGACGTGCGCGCGGCCGAGGTGCATGCGGTCCTCCTCGAAGAGCGCGTGACAGCGGAGCCAGTGCTCGAACAGCCGGTCGTAGCGGCGCGTGCCGCGCCACCTCGCGGTCGGGATCGAGACGGGAATCGGATGCCGGACGATGACGACGAACGCCGAGTCAGGGAAAAGTGCCTGCAAAAAGCGAGTTTTGAGGAGGTTCGGCGGTGACTTCTCGACCAGCACGGGCCGGGAGAGGTCCCAGTACGGCGACCACTCCTCGAACAGCTTCGTCGCGCTCGCCTCCGTTGCGAGCGGCGACGACTCCGTCAGGTGCGACTCAGGCGCGAAGCCGAAGCGCCCGGGACCGCCGTACTCCTTCGCCGCGGGATAGACGCTCTGCAGAAGCTGGCCCTCGTCGGCGGGCACGCCGGTCCCCGAGAACCCGCTGACCTCCGGGTGCGCGGCGAGCAGCCGCGCGAGCAGCGTCGTGCCGCTGCGGTGCAGCCCGGCGAGGAAGACAAGCTGGTGCCCCTCCACGGCGGGCAATCGTAGTGCCGCCTGCCGCTCAGCCCGGCCGCCGTTGGTTAGCGTCGGGGCTCATGCGCATGCGCACCCTCGGCGAGGGCGGGCCGGAAGTCTCGGTCGTCGGCCTCGGTACGAACAACTTCGGCGGCCGGATCGACTACGAGCAGTCGCTCGCGGTGATCGACGCCGCGCTCGACGCCGGCGTGACGCTGATCGACACGGCCGACATCTACACCCAGGGCATGA
>DATFSG010000290.1:0-4688 GCA_035262765.1 Gaiellaceae bacterium
GAGCGCGAGATGCCGGTCGCGCCGAGGCAGAGGTGGTACTGCTCCGTCTCCTTGCGCTGGAAGCGGAGCCCGGGGCCGGGGAGTTGCGCGAGCGGCCGGCGGACGCGGGTGCCTGCGCGCGCGGGCGCGCCGGCACGGCGCTCGCTTCGTTGCAGGAGCGCCACAAGGCGGTCGTGCTCGAGGTTCCCGGCCGCCGCGACGACGACGTTGCCCGGTGAGTACGCCGTGCGGTGGTAGCCGCTGAGCGCGCGTCGGCTGACCGAGGAGATGACCTCGGCAGTGCCGATCACGGGACGCCCGAGCGGGTGGTCGCCGAAGACGGCCTGCGAGAACAGATCGTGCACGAGCTCCTGCGGGGAGTCCTCGTACATCGCGATCTCCTCCAGCACGACCTCGCGCTCCTGGTCGACCTCTGCAAAGGACGGCGCGAAGACCATGTCGGTCATCACC
The DNA here is from genome assembly GCA_035262765.1 of Gaiellaceae bacterium. Lineage (GTDB taxonomy): Bacteria > Actinomycetota > Thermoleophilia > Gaiellales > Gaiellaceae > Palsa-739. The sequence continues at coordinate 451 of DATFSG010000290.1, forward strand.
TCGAGCGCCGCCTCGACATGCTTGTCCGGGACGCGCGCGTAGACGACGGTGTTCTCGCGCGAGGTCGCCGCGTTCAGCTCGGCGCCCATCGCATCGAAAGTCTCCGCGATCTCCTGCGCCTCGAAGCGCCGCGTGCCCTTGAACAGCAGGTGCTCGATGAAGTGCGAGACGCCCGCGCGGTCGGCGCGCTCGTCGCGGGAACCGACGTCGATCCAGAAGCCGAGCGCGACCGAGCGCACGCTCGCCACCCGCTCTGAGATGACCCGCTCGCCCGAGTCGAGCTCGGTCAGGACGACCTTCTGCACGGCCGGATCGTAGGCGAACTAGCCGCGTGCGACGAAGCGCAGCACGGTGCCGTTCCGCTTCGCGTCGTACAGCGCCTCGTCGGCGAGGCGGAACAGCGTCTGCGCGTCGTTCGCGTCCGCAGGGCAGGCGGCGCACCCGAAGCTCGCGCTGAGGTCGGCCGCCCACGGCTCTCCGCCGGCGGCCAGCTTCTCGAACGCCTGCTCGACCCGCGCCACGACCTGCCGCGCGTCCTCCTCGGTCGCCTCCGCCAGAAGGATCGCGAACTCGTCGCCGCCGATGCGGAAGGCGTTGTCGGGCGCGCGGAGCGACTCGACGAGCACGTTCGCGAACGCCACGAGCGCCTCGTCCCCGCCCGCATGGCCGAAGCGATCGTTGAGCGGCTTGAAGCCGTCGAGATCCGTGAGCACGAGCCCGAAGGTGCGGCCGTAGCGAACGGCCCGCGCGACCTCGCCCTCGAGACGGTTGACGAAGGCGCGACGGTTGTGGAGACGCGTGAGCGGATCGTGGTTGGCGAGGAATCTCAGCTCACCGAGATGGCGACCGGAGACGAGCGCCGCAGCCGCGTCGTTGGCGAAGATCCGCAGCGCCTGCAGGCGCTCGGCCGACGGCACGAGCCGGTCGGAGGGGTTGTCGACCCAGATGACCCCCAGCAGCGCGCCGTGGCCGTCCTGGAGCGGGACGATCAGCCAGTGCCGGTTCCACGCCCACGGGCCTCGGCCGTTGAGCTGCGACGGGTAGACGTCGCTCGAGCTGGCGAGCCGCGCCCGCGCCTGCTCGTGCGTCAGGAGATAGCAGCCTTCCCGGAGGAACATGTCGTCGAGCAGCGGCTCGACCTGGGCGACGGTCAGGCTCACGCGCCCCTGGAGCTCCTCGAGCTGCCAGCCCGCGGCCGCCTCCGGCACGACGGTGCCGGTCCCCGCGTCGACGAGGGCGCCGCAGACGTTGCGGAAGTCGAGAGCGTCGCGGATGCCGGTGCAGACCCGGCGCAGGATCTCGGTGCTCGAAGGCTCGCCGGTGATGCGCGACGACACCGCGAGCAGCTCCTGGAGCGCGCGCTGGTGCCGCGCCGACTCGGCCGCCTCGCGGATCGCTTCGACGGCCAGCGCCGCGTGGTCGACGAGGGAGACCAGCACTTCGAGCTCGTCGTCGGTGGGGCGGCGACCGTTGACCGGCTCGTCCACCGAGATGATCCCGAGCAGGAGCCCTCGCTGGTCGCGCATCGGGACGAACAGCGCGTCGTCGGGATCCCAGGCGTCGGGATGGCAGGCGCGCGCTCCTTCGGGCCGGTAGCTCGGCCCGAGCGAGTCCCAGTCGACCGCGCCGCTCGGCACGAAGTACGCGCCGTGACGCTCGAAGCGCTCGACGAGGAGCACCGTCCAGTCCTCGCCGGGCCGCGCAAGGCCGACCAACGCCTCCCGTGCCCCCTCGTTCCCGTATACGGTCGTGACCTCGAAGTCGTCCCACTGGGGCCGGTAGAGGTTGACGGCGACGGTCCCGTAGCCGAGCGACTCGCCGATGGTCCGCGCGACAGCATCGAGCAGCGCAGGAAGATCCTCACGCGCCCGCAGAAGACGGGTGACCTCGACGAGGCCCCGCAACGGTGAGATGGTCGGAAAGCTCACGTGATCGACTCACGTGATGCATCGGCACCTGCCGACCGCCGAGTGAGTCGATTTCGGGTCTAAAGCTGACCCGAACGAGTGAATCGAGCGCGGAGGCGAACGGCGCGTGCCGCCCGCCTCCGTGCCGGCTACCTACTCGTCGTCGCGGCGCGGGCCACGCGGGCCGCGGCCGCCACGCCCACCGCGGCGATCGCCGCGGGGCCGGTCCTCCTCCGGAGGACGCGGCGGGGCGTTCTTCGCCCGCTCGATCAGCTCCTCCGGCTGGACGAGACCGCCGTTCTCGTGCTTTGCCACCAGCTTGAGGCCGATCCGACCGCGGGCCTTGTCGACCTCCTGGACGACGACGTCGACGACGTCGCCGCGGCTCATCACGTCCTCGATGTGCGCGACCCTGCCCGGGCCGACGTTCGAGACGTGCAGGAGCCCGTCGGTGCCCTTCTTCAGCTCGACGAACGCGCCGAACTGCGTCGTCTTCACGACCTTGCCGGTGAAGGTGTCCCCCACCTCCGGCTCCTTCGTGAGCGACTCGATCGCGGCGACCGCCTCCTTGGCCTTCGTGCCCTCGGTGGCGTAGATGAGGATCGTGCCGTCCTCCTCGATGTCGATCTGAACCTCGTAGTCGGACTCGAGGCCGCGGATCGTCTCGCCGCCCTTGCCGATGACCATGCCGATCTTTTCCTGATCGATCTTGATCGTCGTGATCCTCGGCGCGTTGTCGGAGAGCTCTGAGCGCGATTCCGGGATGACCTCGAGCATCTTCTCGAGGATGAACTCGCGCGCCCGCTTCGCCTGCTCGAGCGCGTCCCGCATGATCTGCTGGGTGACACCGGTGATCTTGATGTCCATCTGCAGGGCGGTGATCCCGGTGCGGGAGCCGGCGACCTTGAAGTCCATGTCGCCGAGGTGATCCTCCGCCCCCTGGATGTCGGTGAGGATGACGTAGTCGTCGCCCTCCTTCACGAGGCCCATCGCGATGCCGGAGACCGGCGCCTTGATCGGCACGCCGGCGTCCATGAGCGAGAGCGTCGAGCCGCAGACCGAGCCCATCGACGACGAGCCGTTCGACTCGAGCGTCTCGGAGACGATCCGGATCGTGTAGGGGAACTCGTCGGGGCCGGGGATGACCGCCTCGAGCGCCCGCTGCGCGAGCGCACCGTGGCCGATGTCACGGCGCTTTGGGCCGCGCATGAAGCCCGTTTCCCCGACTGAGTAGGGCGGGAAGTTGTAGTGGTGCATGTAGCGGCGCTCCTCCTCGAGGGAGAGGTCGTCGATGCGCTGCCCCTCCTTCGCGGTGCCGAGCGTGAGCGACGAGAGGATCTGCGTCTGGCCGCGGGTGAACAGGCCTGAGCCGTGCGCCCGCGGGTTGACGCCGACCTCGACCTCGATCGGGCGGATCTCCTCGGCGCCGCGCCCGTCGGGACGGCGCTTGTCGACGGCGATCTTCTGCCGCACGAGATCCTTGTAGATCGAGTCGCACGCCTTCTTGATCTGCGACTTGGTCTGCGAGTCCTTCGCCGCCGGCTCGTCAGGCTCGGAGTCGCTCGAAGCGCCTCCGCCCGGGAACGGCAGCTCGACCTCGTCGATGATCCGGTCGAACAGGAGCTGGCGCTTCGCCGACTTGAGTGCCTTCGAGTCCTGCTCGGCGTCGGTGAGCGCCTTCAGCTCGTCGCCGAACTGCTCGCGTACCGGCCCTTCGACCGCAACCGCCCGCTGCTTGTCGAGCAGCATCGCGAGAGCCGACTTGACCTGGATCTGGCGCTGGATGTCCTCGTCGGTCGACTCCATCGTGATGGCGGGCGCGAGCTCGGCGAGGAGCTCGTCGACGGCCGTACTGGACTCCTTGATCCCTACCTGCTGGATCCGCTCCCAGATGGTGTGCCCCTGGTCGCGCTCGAGCTCGGCGAGGAGGTCGAGGTCGAGCCACTTCGGCTTGCCGGCCTGGCGGCGCAGGTCCTCCTGCGCCTCGCACAGCTTCACGATCTCGCTGTGGGCGAGCTCGAGCGCCTCGAGAATCTTCTCCTCGGGGATCTCGTTCGCGCCGGCCTCGACCATCGTCAGCCCGTCCTTCGTGCCCACCACGATCAGGTCGAGCTCGCCGTTCTCCTTGCTCTCCTGAAGAGTCGGGTTGACGACCAGCTCACCCTCGATGAGGCCGAGCCGTACTGCGCCGACCGGACCGAAGAACGGCATCGGCGAGAGCATCAGCGCCGCAGAGGCGCCGTTGATGCAGAGGATGTCGTGGGCCGTGACCATGTCCGCGCTGAGGACGGTGCAGATCACCTGGACCTCGTTGCGGAAGCCCTTCGGCCA
>DATFSG010000291.1:0-6971 GCA_035262765.1 Gaiellaceae bacterium
CTTGAACTTCTCCTGGCCGGACGTTCTCGATCTCGGCCCGTTCACCGAGCGCTTCACGGTGATCACGGCAAGCCCGCGCGGGTTCGCCACGAGCAGCCGGCTGGACGCAGGGATTCCCTACCGAGTCAGCGATCTGGCCGACGACCTGATGGCGGTTCTGGAGACAGTCGGGTTCGACCGATTCCTTGTTCTCGGTTACTCCTTCACCGGCGCGTTCGCCCCCTGGCTCGCCAAGCTCACCGGTAAAGCAGACGCGGTCGTCTCAGGTGGCTTTCCCATCGCTGGGGGCTACACCTATCTCTACCCGGAAATCGAGCGTCAGAGTGAGGCCGCGAAGTCCGATCCCGCTGCCTGGGCTCGCGTCGAGGCTGCGTTCGACAACCGGGCCGCGCTCACCTTCTACCGAGAGCTCTCAGAACTGCCCCCTGACTCGCTGGTCAGTGACCTGCCCTGCCCGCTGTTCGCGTTCTGGGGCGACCTGGACGAGGAAATGGGTCCCGGCGGCACACAGCAACTCGCCACCGGCCTCGATCGCCACGGCCTACAACACGTCTCGTTCGCCGGCCACGACCACGACGGCATGCTGAACCACCTCAACGAAGCCGTCCCCAGTGTGCTGGCTTGGCTCGACGAGCTCTAACGCCCGCCAAGTCTCCCGACACGAGCCCGACACACGACGAATCCTTTAGCGGCACTCGCGCACGGGTCAAGACGCGACAACCTGACCCGCTAAAGAATTCGTCGCCGTTCCGTGTCTTAGTAGGTGATCGAGGGGTGTCCCCGCTCGCGAAAGCCAGGAGGCTCACGTGCGTTTCGTATCCGGGAAGGCGTTCGTTCTAGCGGCTATCTCCCTTGCGTTCATCCTCACCGCGTGCGGCGCAGCGCAGCGCGAGTCGAACTCAGGCTCGTCGCAGGATCGGTCCAGCTACCGGCTTGGGCACTTCCCGGTTGTGCCGACCGGGCGGTTGTCCGCCGCGACCGCGGCGAAGCTGCAGGCCGCGCTGGACGCGGCGCTGAAGGACCAGCGGCTGCCGAGTGTGACGGCGACGGTGTTGGTGGCGGGCCGAGGCGCGTGGTCGGGCGCAGCCGGTACCGCTGACGGCACCCACCCGGTCGTGGCTCGCTCGGAGTACGGGATCGGCAGCATCAGCAAGACGGTGATCGCCTCCGAGATCATGTGGCTGGCGGACAACGGCAAGCTGCGTTTGAGCGACCCCGTCTCCGAGCACCTGCCGCCGGGGTTCCACTTCAACGCCAAGGGCGTCACGATCAAGGATCTGCTCTCGTTGACGGCCGGCATCCCCGACCCGAAGGCACCCCCGGGGACCGACCCGGTGATGGCGCATCCGCTTCACCGCTGGGGGCTCGAGGAGGTGCTGTCGTACGTCCCCGCACACCGGAGCAAGCCAGGCGCCCATTGGTTCTACGGCGACTCCAACTACATCCTGCTCGCGCTGGTGGTGCGGCACACGACGGGGATGAGCGTGGGCGCGGGCCTTCGCCAGGGCATCCTGGCCGACTCGCGGCTCGCCCCGCTCGTGTATCAGACCGACGAGCGTCCGAAGGGGCCGGTTGCGCTGCCATCCATCGACGGGAAGATTCGATCCGACGTTCTCAAGATCGGCGGCGGTTACCTGCCGACCGCGTCGGAGGCCAGCTCCACGAACGGGTCGGGAGGCATGGCCAGCAACGCGCCGGCGCTCGCGTTCTTCGGCTACGAGCTGTTCGGCAGACACCTGCTTTCAGAGCGCTCGCTCAAGGCGATGACCACCTGGGAAACCGGCGAGCACGACCCCTACGGCCTCGGCGTGTTCAACGCGACCCGAACCGAGACTGGCACCTACAGCACCTACGCGGTCGGAAACGGCGGAGAGGTCGGCGGCGGCTACTCCTCGGAGCTCATCGTCTTTCCCAAGCGGGGGATCGCAATCTCCGCACTCACAAACACCACCGGCGGCCCCGGCGACAAGTTGGACCCGGTCGTGCAGAAAATCGCTTTGATCGTCGCAAGGATCAAGGCAACACCGCTAGCCCCGTGACATCGGGACGGGTGCCTCTTCCCGTGGGGCCTCTCCGCGCACTCGCTTCCAGACTACGTCGAGCACGATCGCGAGGGCGGCAACGATGGCCATCGCGGTGAAGGTCTGCAGGACGTTCCTCAAGGTGTCGACGACGAAGAAGCCGAGCACGACCAGAGTGACGGCGACTCCGAGGAGGATGAGCCACGCCTGCGCGCCGGTTTCGCTGCGTACCCGATAGCCGGCGACTCCGACGAGCACGAAGATCATGAGCGAGCAGGCGCTTCCCACCGATGCGATCGCCGACAGGTCGACGGTGTTCGCGACGATGAGCACGACGGCGGCGCTGACCAGGAGGCCGCTCTTGGCGCCGAGCCGCGACCCGCTTCCGAAGAACGGGGGGAACTGGCCAACGTCGGACAGCATTCCCGTGAGGCCGCGCGATGCGTACAGCGTCGCGACGACGGATCCTGCCATGCCGACCATCGCGGCGATGGCGATCATTTTGAACCCGGAAGCCAGGTGGCGGCGCCGGCGACGGCCCCCGCCTCTCCCAGCAGCGCAAGATGCCGGCGCCGACCATCGCACCGACGCCGAGCAGGGCTGCGCCGCGAACCGTCATCGGCTCAGTGGAGGACCGCCCCGATTCCAACGCCGACCAGTGCGACCACGATCCAGACCACCTGTAGCGGCTGCAGGAAACGTGCTAAGGCGATCGAGCGGCAGCTCGTTCTCACGCGGACCAGAGGCGACCGCTCGGACTCGCTCGTCTGCGCTCATATCGTCGGGCGGCGGTTCCACGATTGTGTCGAGCCTAGAGAGCGCAGACGGCCATCGCCACGCCCAGCCACAACGATTCAGAGTCCCCCGCTGCGCGCGCCGATGATCGACCGCTTGAACGTCCGGCCATTCCTGAGGCCCTCGCAGAGGCTCTCCGTGATCGGGTTCGAGCCGTTCACTTTCACAATCACCGTCTTCCCGTTCAAGTAGGCGTTCTTTCCGCGTGCGCCCTGGATTGGCTTCGTGACAGAGCAGTCTTGCGGGCCTTGCGCCTGAGCGACCACCTTGTCGCCTTTGTCCCTCCATGTGTTGGCAGGAACCGCGACGGGCGAAACGAGGGTGACATAGACGCCGTTTCGGGCCGCGAGAGGCACGAAAACGTAGGTGTGGCCACCACTAGGAATCGTGCCGCGACTACCGCCGCAACCGAGGACGGCTGAGACCACGACCGCCGCCAGGACGATAAGTGCAGCTCGGTGGCCCATCGGGCGACAGTACTCCAGCCTGGGCCAGTGTTCGGGCATGTCCCCTGACTGGAGAAGCTGGGGTCGGTGGACGAACCCACGGAGGACTTCGATCAGGTGAGGCCGAGCGAGGCTCGTACGGCCTCGATGGTAGGGCCACCAGCGCCGCGCAGCTCGAGTACTGAGCGCTCGTCCCAGTGGTCCCCCTCCCGTGATCCTTCGAGCGCTTTGAGGGGAACCTTCGGATTGCCGAGAGTGTTCCCTGGCGCGACGACTGGGCCATCGATGACGTAGCCGCTCACATCCATTACGCAGGCCCACGCGAGCTTGCCGGCGTCGGTCGGAAGGTCGAATAGCTCAAGCTCGGGCCGACCAAACTTCGCCAGCCCGTGCGTATGAACCCACAGGCCCGTGGACTCCTCGACGTAATGAACGGTCACATGCTCGCGAGGATCAATGGCGTACATGCGCTCCTCCACCTGCCACTCGCCGGGCAGAACGAGTCGCTGGGAAAGCGGATCGATGATCACGCCGCGCGTCTGCATGGCGATCGCGTCGGCGAGTTCCATCCCGGCCTGAATGGACGGTCCGATCGGAAGTTCCCGTCGTGTTAGTTCCAGGATCGCCTCGACTTGTGACTTCTGGAAGCGCTCGTCGATGTCGGAGCGCTCCTCTGATCCCGGAGGCGTGGCTCGGGGCTCGGCGTCGCCCTGGGCGAGCCGCCATCCGGGGATGTCGGGCACGTGGGTAGGCGGATCGACGCATCGAACGACGAAGCCACACTCCGGTTCCGGAGCTACCCAGGAAGCAGAAGCCCGACGCAGGCGCATGGGCGCAGCCTAGACCTACCGTCGTTTGCTCGAAAAGTGGAAGCGGCGGCAAGCGGGCGCGTCCTCTGGCGAGCTACGTGATCGAGACCATGCGCTCGATCGCGAGGCGCGCGCGCTCGGCGAGTTCCGGCTCGACCGTGACCCGGTGCTTGCCGTCCCGGAGCGAGTCGCGCACCTTTTCGAGCGTCGTCAGCTTCATGTAGCGGCACTCGGCGTCGTCTCGCACGGGTTCGAAGCTCTTGCCGGGCGCCTCCTGTTGGAGGCGGTGGATGATGCCGGTCTCGGTTGCGACGAGGAAGCGCTGCTTGGGCGAGCGCTTGGCGTAGTCGATCATCTTCTCGGTCGAGAGGATCTGCGTCCGCTCGTTGCCGAAGGCCATCGCCTGGCTGGCGCAGCCGCACTCGGGGTGGACGAGCAGGTCGGCGTCGGGCGCCTCGTTCTGCCAGCGCTCGATGTCGTCGGGCCGGATGCCGGCGTGGACGTGACACTCGCCGAGCCAGATGGTGAGCTTGCGGCCGGTCACCTTCTCGAGCCAGAGACCGAGGTACATGTCCGGCAGGAACAGGATCTCCTGCTCCGGCGGAATCGCCTCGATCACCGACTTCGCGTTGCCCGACGTGCAGCAGTAGTCGCTTTCCGCCTTGACCTCGGCGGTCGTATTCACGTAGGAGACGACCACGGCGCCGGGGTGCTGCGCCTTCCACTCGCGCAGCTGTTCGCCGTCGATCGACGCCGCGAGCGAACAGCCGGCGCCGAGGTCGGGGAGGAGGACCGTCTTTTCCGGGCTGAGGATCGCCGCCGTCTCGGCCATGAAGTGGACGCCGCAGAAGACGATCGTCTGCGCGTCGGTTGCGGCCGCCTGCCGCGAGAGGCCGAGCGAGTCGCCGACGTAGTCCGCGACGTCCTGTACCTCCGGGCGCTGGTAGTTGTGGGCGAGGATCACGGCGTTCTTCTCCGCGGCCAGGGCGCGGACTTCGTCGTGGAGCGCGGTTGACGGGGCTACAGCGGTCATCGGACCTCCAGTGAGACGTGAAGCGAGCGGGCGGAATGGGTGAGGGCGCCGACGGAGATGAAGTCGACTCCGGTCTCGGCGTAGGCGCGCACGGTGCCGAGCGAGACGCCGCCGGATGCCTCGAGCTCGGCCCGGCCGGCGGTGAGCTCGACCGCCTCGCGCACCTCCTCGGGGCTCATGTTGTCGAGCAGGATGCGGGGTGCTCCGCCGTCGAGCGCCTCGCGCACCTGGGCGAGCGTCTCGGCTTCGACCTCTACCGGGAGCCCGTCGACCCGGCCGTCGAGCGCGGCGAGCGCGGCGGTGACGCCGCCGGCGACCCGGAGGTGGTTCTCCTTGACAAGGACGCCGTCGTACAGGCCTGCGCGGTGGTTGCGGCCGCCGCCGCAGCGGACGGCGTACTTTTCGAGCGCCCGCAGGCCGGGAGTCGTCTTGCGAGTGTCGAGGATGGACGTGCTCGTGCCCTCCGTCAGCTCGGCGAAGCGGTGCGTGAGCGAGGCGATGCCGCAGAGCCTGGCGAGGAGGTTGAGCGCGACGCGCTCACCGGTGAGGATCGCCCGCGCCGGTCCCTCGACCACGGCGAGGACGGCCGGGACATCGGCGACGGCGGTGCCCTCCTCGAGCTTCGCCTCGACGTGTACTTCCGGGTCGAGCGCGCGGAACACGGCAGCCGCGACCGGGACGCCGCAGACGACGCCTGGCTCCTCGAGCAGCAGCTCGGCACGGCAGCGCGCGTCCTCCGGCACGAGCGCGAGCGTCGTCGCGTCGCCTGAGCCGACGTCCTCGGCGAGCGCGGCCGCGACCACGCGGTCGATGTCCTCCTGCGTCAGTTCCATTGCTCCAGCACCGGGTCTGCGCCGGGACGAATGACGAGGTGGCCTGCGAGCGCCTCGCTCTCGATGGGAAAGTCCTCGCGGAAGTGGACTCCGCGGCTCTCCTCGCGCGCAAGGCCACAGGTGGCGATCTCGCGGACGAGTGGATGCTGCGAGCCGGCCAGCCGTTCGAGGCCGTCGGCGCTCCGGATCAGTCCGGCGTCGTGCCAGAGCGCCGCGCCTTGATCCGCCTCGAGGGCGATCGGCGAGGCGTCGGCGTCGAACGCGGGGCCCTCGAGTGCGGCCAGGCCCGCGCGCCCGCCGAAGACGAGGCACTCGAGCAGCGAGTTCGAGGCCAGCCGGTTCGCGCCGTGCACGCCCGTGCAGGCGCACTCGCCGGCGGCGTACAGCCCGGGCACGGACGTGCGACCGTCGAGGTCGCTCGCGATTCCGCCGATCGCGTAGTGGGCGGCGGGAGCGACCGGCACCGGCTCGTCGGCCGGGTCATAGCCCGCGTCCGCGAGCGTCGCCATCAGGCTGGGATAACGGTCGCGCTCGACGGGTCGCAGGTCGAGGCGCGCCCCGTCGCGGGCAGCGACGGCGCGCGCGACGACGTCGCGCGGCGCGAGCTCGTCGACGAAGCGCTCACCGCCGTCGTCGAGTAGCGTCGCACCCGCGCCGCGGAGCGCCTCGGAGAGCAGGAAGCCGTCGTGGCCGTTCCCGTCCCGGAGCGCCGTCGGGTGGAACTGGACGAATTCGAGGTCGGCCAGGGCAGCGCCCGCCGCCTGAGCCAGCAGCAGACCGTCGCCGACGGCACCGCGGGGATTCGTGGTGCGCGCCCAGAGCGCGGCGTACCCACCGGTGGCGAGGACGACGGCCGAGCCACGGAGAGTCGCGAGCGTGGTGATCCGCTCGCCCTCGACCAGCCGGATCCGGGGATGCTCGACGGCCCGCGCGGTCAAGACGTCGGCGATGTGGCGTCCCGTGTCGGCGCCGCCCGCGTGCACGACGCGCGCGTGGGAGTGGCCACCCTCGCGGCCGAGGCCGTCGTCGAACCG
>DATFSG010000292.1:0-2296 GCA_035262765.1 Gaiellaceae bacterium
GGTCGGCGCATGACGCATCTGCGCCCATCGGCGCTCTGTGATAGTCAGCGGACGTGAACATCTGGGACGACGACTGGGGTGAGCAGCAGGAGGACTGGTCCGGGGGCGGCGGCCTGTCCAAGCGGCTCGTCGGGTCAGGCCCATTGCTGGGGGCGTCGCTCTACGAGCTCGAGCGCGGGAACTTCATGATCTACCACGCGCATCACGGCTCCGAGGAGCTGCTGATCGTGTTGCGCGGAGAGCCGACCCTGCGAACGCCCGAGGGCGAACGGCGACTCGCAGAGGGCGAGGTCGTGCACTTTCCGCCCGGGCCCGAGGGCACGCACGGCATCCGCAACGACACCGACGAGACGGTTCGCTACCTCGTGGCCGGAACCCGCATCTCGCCGGAGATCGTCGACTACCCCGACCTGAAGCAGGTCACGGGGCAATCGAAGCACGGGATTTTCTTCATCCACGACTCGGATGGATGAAGGGCAGATCGCCGCTCCAGCCTGAGCGGAGGACGTGCAGGCTCGTCGGCGGCGTCACCCCGTCGACGCGGCCGCTGAACCTCGGCCGGCGCTCGGCGTAGCCGGCCGGCGTCCAGCGCCAGAGCTCCGACCCGAGGACAAGCCACGGCTCGCCGTCGAGCAGCACGAACGCGCCGTCCGGTAGCTCGTCCAGATCCGACTCGTGCAGGCGCCCGCGTTCGGCGTGCAGCAGCTCGTCCAGGTCGTCCGCACCCGAGGCTGGCGTGAAGGCGAGGAAGCTGCGGTAGTCCGCGTTCCGGCACTCGGCGCACGGCCGGTGCCCGGCGGCGAGCGCAGTCGCCTCGTCCAGGAAGAAGAGGCCCGTGTAGCGGTTCGGCGCCATCGGGCCGCCGGGCCGGTAGCGGCCGCGGAACTCCAGGCGGCACGAGATCCACCGCTTCACCTGCCACGGCCTGCGGATGTGGCCGCGCTCGTCGTGCAGGCGGCCGCGATTACCGTAGAGGAGCCCGCGCTCCGGTGTCGCGATCAGCTCGCCCAGCGGCGTGACCCGGTTCTGGAACGGCATCAGATCGTGAGGACGATCTTGCCGAGCTGCTCGCCCGCCTCGAGCCGCTCGTGGGCGGCGCGGATCCCCTCGAGCGGCAGCACCGAGTCGACGACCGGCAGCGCGCGGCCGCTTGCCACGAGCTCGTACGCGCCGGCGAAGTCCTCGCCGGTTCCCATCGTGGAGCCCAGGATCGAGAGCTGCTTCCACCAGATCCGGTGCAGCGCCGCCGGCGGGTTTGGGCCTGAGGTTGCACCGCAGACCGTGATGCGACCGCCCGGCGCGGCGACCTGCAGCGACGTCGCCCATGTCGCCTCGCCGACGTTCTCGACCACGACGTCGATCCCACGGCCGTCGGTCGCTTCCTGCGCGGCCGCCTTCACGTCGCCAGTCGCGTGGTTCACAGTGGCGTCGGCGCCAAGCTCGCGCGCCCGCTCGAGCTTCGCCTCGCTCGAGGACGTGACGAGCACACGCGCCCCGAGCGCCTTCGCGATCGCGAGCGCCGCGGTCGAGACGCCGCCGCCGATGCCCCAGGCGAGCACCCATTCGTCTTCGCGCAGCCGGGAGCGCGTGACGAGCATCCGGTACGCCGTCTCGAAGACGAGCGGGAAGGCCGCCGCCTCCTCGAAGCTCAGCCCCTCGGGAATCGGGTGCACGTTCGCCGCCGGCACCGCGATCAGCTCGGCGTTCGTGCCGTCGCCATGCTCGCCGATCACGTGGATCCGGCCGCCACCTTCCTCGATACCGGGATTGAGGACGACGCGCTCGCCGACCTCGAATCCGGTCACGCCGTCGCCGAGCGCCTCGACCACGCCCGCGCCGTCGGCCCCGAGGATGCGCGGCTTCGGCACGGACGGCAGCCCCTTGCGGATCCAGACGTCGAGATGGTTCAGCGCCGAGGCACGCAGGCGGACGAGAACCTCGCCCGGCCCGGGCTCCGGATCCGGCGCATCCTCGAGCACCAGAACCTCGGGCCCGCCGTCCTCGTGGATCCTCACAGCGCGCACCGCGGCAGACTATCCGTGTGAACCAAGCCGAACTCGAGGCCCTTGGGCAGGAGCTCGGGCTCGACGCGATCGGCGCCGCGCCCGCCGAGCCCTACGCCGCGACGGAGCAGCACATCCGCGAGCGACGCGCTCGTGGGCTCTTCGCCGACATGCGCTTCACGATGGCGCGGCCGGAGGAGTCGTGCCATCCCGAGACGCTGCTGCCCGGTGCCCGCACCGTCGTCTCGGCCGCGCTCTGCTACTGGCTGCCCGAGCCCGAGCGTCCGCCGGGC
>DATFSG010000293.1:0-2762 GCA_035262765.1 Gaiellaceae bacterium
TGGACCAAAAAAATTCGCCGAGCCGGTCGCGGTTTCGTCCACAACCCCGGTCGACTTTCCGTCTCGGCCCTTGCGAGCCGCTCCGTACGACCTCCCGGTGCTGCTTCGTCCTACTCCCGCGCCGCGCTCGGCGCAAGAGGGAATGTATGGCCTATAGGGATACGCCGCAAGGGGTCACGAAACGGAAAATGCCGCAATTTGCGAACGTTGAATAATCAACATTTCCACAGCACTCTGTGCATCCTGTGGATAAGTCGGCCGAAGCTAGGTGAAGCTGCCGGTCGGCTGCCTCTGACTCTGGTCTGAGCTCGCAAGAACACCGCCGACGACGATCGCCGCCGCGCTCAAGAGCGCGAGCCAGACGCCCCAACTCAGCGACAGCGAGACGAGATCGATCTGCGCGCCCGGGGGCGAGATCATCCGGTAGAGCACGAACAGCAGCGCCAGGCCGCCGGCGAGAGCAATCTGACCGCCGCCTGACTCGAGCCCGCTGAGACCGGCGAGCCGCAGCAACGAGGCGAGCAGCGAAGCGCCGGCCAGGAGCAGGAGAACCAGGCTGATGCGCTTGAGCACGTCGTGCGCGCTCACGGTGGCGAGCTGATGGCCGGCGAGCGAGCTGAACTGTGCTCCGAGCTCGTTCGCTCCCGTCTGGAAGGTGGAGTTCCCGTACTGCTGCGCCACGCTCGCGAGCTGCTGTTGCGCCGTGGCGGCACCGGACGCCGTGATGCTGACCCCGTACCAGGGGAGAAATACCGACACAGCGAGCACTGCCGCACCGAGCGCGGCTAGCAGGAACCCGAGTTGGGAACGTTCGTCGCGCATGGCACTGCCTCTAATCGGCGGCCACGGTGTACCGCTTGAGTGGGGCGGGGCGCTCAGGGATTGTCGTCTCCTGCTACTTGACATAACGCCGCTTATCGTGCATTGGACTTGACCCGGAGGGTGTCGGCGTGTTTCGGTAGGTTGACAAGGCGGGAACAGCGTCCAGGAGCGCAATGAGGGGGATCCGGTAACAACCGTCGAGATCGAGTCGATCCTCGGGAACGAGGAGCTCACGACGCTGCTGGAGGCGTCGGAGTCGAGCGGCCAGCTTCGGCAGGTCGAACTCGTCGAGGTGCTGGAGCCGCTCGAGCTCGATCCGCTCGAGACGGAGGCCGTCTATCAGGAGCTCGACCGGCGCGGGATCGAGCTGCTCGTCGAGCCGGAGCGCGAGGCCGAGCCGGAGCCGCCGCCGGAGAAAACGCCGCCGCCGCTCCCGCCGCAGCCGCTCGAGACGACCACCGACGCGCTGCAGCTGTTCCTGCGCGAGGCCGGCCGCCACCAGCTGTTGACGGCCGCGCAGGAGGTCGAGCTGGCGAAGCGCATCGAACGCGGCGACATGGCCGCGAAGCAGCGGATGATCCAGTCGAACCTCCGCCTCGTCGTCTCGATCGCCAAGAACTACCGCAACCAGGGTCTCCCCTTCCTCGACCTGATCCAGGAAGGCACCCTCGGCCTGATCCGCGCCGTCGAGAAGTTCGACTGGCGCCGCGGCTACAAGTTTTCGACGTACGCGACGTGGTGGATCCGCCAGGCAGTAGCCCGAGCGCTTGCCGACAAGGCGCGGACGATCCGGATGCCGGTCCACATCGTCGAGCGCATGCAGAAGATGAACCGGGCCGAGCGCACGCTTTGGATGGAGCTCGGCCGGGAGCCGACGCTCGACGAGATCGCGAACGAGGCCTCGCTGCCGATCGAGCAGGCGCGCGAGGTCAAGGCGGCCGCCCGCGCCTCAGCGAGCCTCGATCAGCCCGTCGGCGACCAGGAGGACGCGGTGTTCGGCGACTTCGTCGCCGGCGACGACCCACTGCCCGAGGAGCGCGTCGAAGGGGCGCTCCGCAGCCAGGCCCTCGCCGTCGCCCTCCAGGCGCTCGGAGAGCGCGAGCGGCAGGTGCTGATCCTCCGCTACGGGCTCGTCGACGAGGAGCCGAAAACGCTCGAGGAGATCGGCAAGCGGCTCGGCCTGACCCGCGAGCGTGTGCGCCAGATCGAGCTCGACTCCCTCCGCCGTCTCGCGAATCTTCGCGAGATGCAGATGATCGCCAGCTAGCTACTCTGCGCGGAGGTAGTGCTCGAGGCCGGGGTTGGCCGTGCGCAGTTCGCGGAGCGCGCGTGTCTCGAGCTGGCGGACCCGCTCGCGCGTGATGCCGAGCTGCGTGCCCACCTCTTCGAGCGTCCGCGGCGACTCGCCGTCGAGGCCGAAGCGCAGTGAGAGCACGCGCCGCATGCGCGGGTTCAGCTGGTCGAGCGCCCCGGCCAGCTCTCTCCCCCGCGCCTGCTCGGCGGACTGCTCGTGCGGGGCGAGCGCGTTGACGTCCTCGATCAGGTCGCCGTAGAGGCTCTCGCCGTCCCCGACGGGCGTTTCGAGGCTGACGGGGTTCTCCACGAGCTCGAGCAGCTCGCGCACCCGCTCCTCGGACTGCTGCGTCTCGCGCGCGAGCTCGGCGAGCGTCGGCTCGCGGTTGTACTTCTGCGCCAGCTGGCGGCGCGCCCGGAGCAGGCGCCGCACCTGGTCGGCCACGTGGACGGGCAGGCGGATCGTCCGTCCCTGGTCGGCGAGCGCGCGGGTGATCGCCTGGCGGATCCACCAGGTCGCGTACGTCGAGAGCTTGTAGCCGAGCTTGTAGTCGAACTTCTCGACGGCGCGGATGAGGCCGAGATTCCCTTCCTGGATCAGGTCGAGGAGCGGCACGCTGGCCTTCGTGTAATTGCGCGTGATCGCC
>DATFSG010000294.1:0-2268 GCA_035262765.1 Gaiellaceae bacterium
CGGCGCGGCGGTGGTGCTGTAGTGGTCGTGTAGTGGACTTCCGGATCCGTCACGCAGATCCCTCCGACGCCGACCAGCTGACGCGGCTCGCAGACGCGGTCAGCGCAGAGCCGCAGGGCTGGCTGATCAGCGTCGCCGGCGAGTGGCGAAGCGCCGGGGACGAGCGGCGTTTCCTCAAGGCGCTGCGCCGATATCCGCACGCGGCGGTCTTCGTCGCCGAGCGCGAGGACGGGACGCTTGTCGGTCGGCTCTCGGTCGGCCGCGACCCGCACCCGGCGAGCACGCACGTCGCCGACGTCGGCCTGATGGTCGCGCTGGACGCGCGACGCCAGGGAGTGGGGACGGCGCTGATGGAGGCCGCGGTCGACTGGGCCCGCGAGGCCGGTGTCCGCAAGCTCGAGCTGCACGTCTTCCCCTGGAACGAGGCGGCGATCGCGCTCTACGACGCGTTCGGCTTCGAGCGCGAGGGCTACCGCAAGCAGCACTACCGCCGCGGCGGCGATTTCGTCGACGCGATCCTGATGGCCTACGAGGTCGCGTCGCTCCGTTAGGCGCGTTTCCAGGAGAACTCGAGCGGAACGCCGCCGGCGAGTGTCTGGCCGACGACGCAGTAGCGCTCTGACAGCTCGACCAGCTTGTCGAGCTTCTCCTCCGGCTCGTCCGAGACGAGGTCGAAGCGGAGCCGGATCGCGGTGAAGCCCACCGACGCCTCGCGGTCGACGCCGAGCGTGCCGCGGAAGTCGAGGTCGCCCTCGGCGTGGACGCTCCCGGTCACGTCGAGCTCCATCGAGGTGGCCACCGAGCGGAGCGTGACGCCGGCGCAGGCGACGAGCGCCTCGAGCAGCATGTCCCCGGAGCAGGCGAATGCGCCGGTGCCGCCGGTGGCGGGGTGAAGGCCGGCCTCCACGAGCGCGCGGCCCGTGTCGACCTTGCAGGCGATCTTCTCCTCGTCGAGCTTGCCGTCGGCGCGGAGCACGATGAGCGCGGCCGCGGGCTCCTCGCGGTACTGCTCCTTGAGCGGTTTCTGCACCGCTTGCAGCTCGGCCCGGTCCACGTCCGCATCCTAGAGCGGGCCTCCAACGATGCGATGGGCCTACGAATTACCGGGCTTTACACAATTCGTCCACGACGGGGAATCTCGTCGGTGCACACGCACTCGAATGGAGGGGACAGGTCAAGCGCGTCCCGCTGGCCGCGAGCGCGGCCGGGACGGCTCCGACCGTGACCACCTCGGCGAAGTTCCGGTCGAGCATCAACGCGCACCTGCGCGTGCGCATCAGCCTCGGGCTGAAGCAGGTCGGCTCTTGCTACCTCGTCGGCCGCAGCCACACGATCCGCAGCTGAGCGAACTGCCTGGGGAGAGCCGGGGCTACTCGGCTCTACCCAGGGACTGCTTCACCCGGACGGGATGACGCCCGGAGGCCTTGGTGCGGGGATCGTGGCGATGGTCCCAACAGGGAGGTTGAGGGATGTCGCGCGTGTTGAAGATCGGCGGCCTCGTGTCAGGCGCGATTCTGATCGCCTTCGGAATCGTTGTGATCGTGCTGGCGATCGACGGTCGCAACACCGTTCACAGCGAGCTGCAGCAGCAGATGATCACCGGCACTCCGGACATGACCCCGACCGCGATCCAGGCGGCCGGCAAAGAGGCCGGCCTCGAGAACGTCACCTATCCCACCTGCACCGTCGCCAATCTGCCGATCGATAGCGGCCCTCGGGCGCGCTGCTTTGCGCAGTACATGAACATCCATGCGCTCGAGGCGACGGGCGGCTTCGTCTACTCGCAGATGGGGATCTACACGGCCAAGCCTGGCGCGCCCAAGGCGCAGATCGAGCCCGGGGGCGGGACGAACAACACGCAATACGCGCTAACCGATCCGAAGACCGGTGCGCCCGTCCAGAACGCGGCCCGCAACGTCTGGGTGACCGAGACGGCGCTCTCCACCGCGCTCAACATGAGCTACATGGCGACGCAGCTCTCGTTGTTCAGCCTCGTCGTCGGGATTGCGCTCATCCTCAGCGGCGTCGGATTCATCATCCTCGCGCTCGGCGGCGGCGTTTCGGCATTCGGAGCGAAGAAGTCGCCAGACTGAGCGGCGTGAGCCGCGAGCCCGTGATCGTCGCGAGCCGCCTGTCGAAGGACTACGGCTCGGGCCGTGGCCTCTTCGATCTCGACCTCGAGGTCGGCAAGGGAGAGGTGTTCGGGTTCCTCGGGCCGAACGGCGCAGGCAAGTCGACGACGATCCGGCTGCTGCTCGACTTGATCAG
>DATFSG010000295.1:0-2224 GCA_035262765.1 Gaiellaceae bacterium
TCCCTCGATGGCGCCGAGCGAATGGTGCGCGACCGACTGCAGCTGGAACCGGAACGGCATCATATCGGGGAAGAGCCGGGTCTCGACGATCTCGTCGAGGTCGACCCCGTTGGCGGCGAAGTGCGCGCGGCCCTTCTCGAGGAAGCCGACGACGGCCCCCAGCGTCTGCAGGTAGCTCGCTACGCTCAGGTCGTAGAGTGCGATCGCCATGGTAGGACCTCCCGCCGGGCAGTTAGCAGTGCCCACGCAGGTACGACAAGGGCAGTCGGCGATGGCGCGGGCGCCACCACCATCCGCGTCCTATCGCCTTGCACTGCTCACCCGGCACCACTGCCGGCACCAGCGTGTTTGCGACGTCCGACGACGAAAAAACTGGACCTCAAAACGACAGAAGCCCCTGATCCCGCAAGGGCTTCAGACAGAGCGGGCGACCGGGGTCGAACCGGCGACGTCCACCCTGGGAAACTCAGAGGTGGAGGGCGCGCGCCGAAGGGTGGCGGGGTGTGGTCGGTGATCCGCTCCGGACTTTGAGCAGCGTGACCGGGGCGGGGTAGACTCCGCGACGGTGGACCTCGATCTCAAGTCCTGGCGAAACGTCCAGGACCCGTTCCCGCTCTACGCGTGGCTCCGCGACCACGACCCCGTCCACTGGAGCAAGCCACTGAACGCCTGGGTGATCACACGGTACGCGGACGTCGTCCGGGTGTTCGACCGCCCCGAGACGTTCGCCTCCGATCGCTTCCGCAAAATCGACGAGAGGTACTCGAGCCGGCGCCCGGCGGTACAGGCGGTCGCTGAGGTCTTGGGGCACTGGCTGGTTTTTCGCGACCCGCCCGACCACGATCGCCTGCGAGGACTCCTGCAGAGTTCGTTCACGCCGAAGCAGCTCGAGTCGAGCCGCGAGTGGGTCCAGACGACCGTCGACACTCTCCTCGACCGGGTCGTCGCACGCGGCACGATGGACTTCATCAGCGAGCTCGCCTTTCCTCTCCCGGCGACCGTCATCGCCGGACTCATGGGCGTGCCGGAGACCGACCTCGTGCGGATCAAGGCCTGGTCCGATCGGCTCGCGGCGTACCTCGGCGGCGCGGTCGACGAGCGCGACAACTTCGTCGAGGCGAGCGCCGGCGTCGCCGCGCTGGTCGACTACTTCCACGCGCTGCTCCGCGAGCGCGTGCGTGGCCCGCAGGACGACCTGATGAACCTCATGCTCCGCGCCGAGCACGGGGGTGAACACCTGACACGCGACGAGGTCGTCGCGAACTGCGTGCTCCTCCTCTTCGCGGGACACGAGACGACCACGAACCTGCTCGGAAACGGACTCTTCCATCTGCTCCGGCATCCCGCGCAGGCGGCCCTCCTGCAGGCGTACCCCGAGCTCCTCCACGGTGCCGTCGAGGAGCTCCTCCGCTACGATGGCCCCGTGCCGGCCACGGTGAAGATCGCGACCGACGACATCCCCTGGCATGGCCGGACGATCGGGCGCGGCGACATGGTGATCCCTTGCTTGGCGTCGGCCAATCGCGACCCGCGGCAGTTTCCCGACCCCGACACGTTAGACGTGCGCCGGCAACCCGAGCGCCATCTCGCCTTCGCGGCGGGGATGCATTTCTGCCTGGGCGCGTGGCTCGCGCGGCTCGAGGCGCGCATCGTCTTGGGCACGCTGTTCCGGCGACTGCCCAGCCTGGCGCTCGGCCCCGCGCAGCCGCGCTGGAAGCCGATGCTGTTCCTGCGCGGGCTGGAGTCGCTTCCGCTCGTCTGGGCGCGCGACGAACGGAGCGAGCCATGAAGGCGGCCGTGATGCGGGCGATCGGCGAGCCGCTGCGGATCGAGGACATCCAGGTCGACGGGCCCGGGCTGCGCGAGGCCCTCGTCCGGACCGCCGCCACGGGCGTCTGCCACAGCGACCTCCACGTGCTCGAAGGATCCTTGCCGACCGCGCTCCCGACCGTCCTGGGGCACGAGCCCGCTGGTGTCGTCGAGGCCGTGGGCGCGGAGGTGCGCCACGTGGCCCCGGGGGACCACGTGATCGGCTGCCTCTCGGCTTTCTGCGGCGCCTGCGAGTACTGCCTGGCCGGCCGCCCGAACTCTGCGAGGGCGAAGCGACCATGCGCCGCGCGGGCGAGCCGCCCCGGCTCTCGAAGGACGGCGAGCCGATCGTCCAGTTCGCGCATCTCAGCGCCTTCGCGGAGCGGATGCTCGTGCACGAGAACGCCCTCGTCCG
>DATFSG010000296.1:0-3954 GCA_035262765.1 Gaiellaceae bacterium
CCGCTCGGTCGCGACCTCGATGGAGCTCGACGTGACCGGCAGTGTCTGCGCCGAGGGCGATCTGGACTTCCGGGGCACACTCGGAGTCGACCGTGAGACGGCGGTCGGCTTCACCGCGATCCGGCTCCGGTTCGAGCTCGAGTCGGACGCGAGCGTGGAGGAGCTCGAGAAGTTGCTCGAGCGCACCGAGCGCTACTGCGTCGTCGGCCAGACGCTCGCCGGCGGCGTTCCGCTCGAGTTCTCCTGGAAGCGCACCTGACGAAGCGAGCACGGGCTGCCGGAACACGCTGGACGGCACGCTGCTACATCGCACTCGTCCATCGGGCCCCGTCAGCGCATGGTCGCTCCGTTAGACGCTACGCGACCTCGTAGGCCATCAAGATCGCGTCGACGAAATCGCCGCCGCGGCGGTAGTGCTGCTTGCGGTAGCCCTCGCGCTCGAAGCCGAACGCGTCGTAGAGCGCGATCGCGGCCTCGTTCCACGGGAAGACGTGCAATTCGAGCTTGTGCACGCCGGTCTCCCGCGCCCAGTCGACGGCCGCCTCGAGGAGCGCCGTGCCCACGCCCTGCCGGCGGGCGTCCAATGCGACCATCAGACCGACGTCGGCGACGTGGGTGCTCGCGGGATGCGGGTCGCGCCCGACCGACAGGCGTCCGACGAGCGTCCCGTCGTCGCGCTCTGCGACGAAAACGGCTGCGTGCGGATAGCGGCGCAGCGCCTTGAGGAAGCGGCGCTCGTCGCCCGCGCTCCGCCACTCGCCGGCGATGCTGATCAGCCAGCCCTCGGGCTCGGCGCTAACGGCGTCGGCGAGCCGCGTCAGCTGCTCGGCATCGGACGGCTCGGCGTGGCGGATGCGGAAGCTCAAGCTTCGACCACTACAGCAGCACCGTCCCGCCGCGGGTCGCCCGCTCCTGCCAGCGAGCCGTCCTCGCGGATTTCCACGGCGGAGACGCCGCCGAAGAACAGGTTGTGCGCCCGCCAGCGGACGACCGGATAGCCAGCCGCTTCCAGCTCGTCCGCCACAGCCGCGTCCTCGCAGTGCGCAACGCCGTTCTCGAAGTGCATGCGGGCGGCCGCGACGGCTTCCTCCACGCCCAACCCGCGCGCGGCAACGTTCGCCATCACCTGGAGGATTGCGCCGTGCAGCCGGCTGCTGCCGGCCGAGCCGACGACGAGCCGCGGCGTGCCGTCGCGCAGCAGCAGCGACGGCGCCATGAGCGACGTCCCGCGAGCGCCCGGGCGAGACTCGCCGGCCACGAGCTGGGGCTCCCCCAGCATGTTGTTGAGCTGGATGCCGGTGCCCGGGACGACGATGCCGCCCGACGAGCCGAGCGAGCACGAGAGCGACGCCGCGTCTCCGTTGCCGTCGACGGCGCTGATGTGCGTCGTGCCGCCGACCGCCTCGGCCCGCCGCATCGCGTCCTGCGCCTCCATCGCCTGGATGACCGCGACCGGAGTCGCGTCCGCGGCTCCGAGCGCCTCGAGCCCGACCGTG
Source organism: Gaiellaceae bacterium (assembly GCA_035262765.1). Lineage (GTDB taxonomy): Bacteria > Actinomycetota > Thermoleophilia > Gaiellales > Gaiellaceae > Palsa-739. The sequence goes on from DATFSG010000296.1 coordinate 1,497, forward strand.
AGCAGGCGGCCGCCGGCCGACGGGGGCGGCGTCGTCCGGATCTCGTCGCCGCGGAACGACACGGCGAGCGGCTCGCGCTCGATCACCTCGTAGCGGGCGAGATCGCCGAGCGTGAGCGGCACATGGCCGGCGATTCGCACCGCGAGCTCGCCGTGGTAGAAGAAGTCGGGCCCCTCGGCCCCGAGCCGTTCGAGCGTGTCCGCGAGCTCCGGCATCGCAAGCCGCTCGCCGACCCGCAGCGCCCGGCCGGGTCCGTAGAGCGCGTCGCCCTCCGGCGAGTAGCGGAGCAGCGGATCGAGGATCTCGTGCAGGAACGCCTGCACGTCGTTGAGGACGACGCCGTCGCGGGCGAGCTTGACCGCGGGAGCGAGCAAATCAGCCCACGGCATCGATCCCCAGCGGGCGGTCGCTTCCCAAAGGCCGAGCACGGTGCCGGGCACGGCCACGGACATCGGGCCGGTGAAGAAGACCTGTTGCGAATCGCCGTAGTCGACGAGAACCTCGATCAGCTCGGACGGCGAGGACTCCCGCTCCGGGATCGCGACGAAGAAGTCGAGCAGCTGCGTGCGCGCCTCGGCCGCGTGGTGGACGAGCAGGAACCCGCCGCCGCCCGGGCCGGTGAGCGGGCTCTCGCAGATCCACGAAACCGCGGCCGCCGCAATGCAGGCGTCGACGGCGTTTCCGCCTGCGCGGAGGACGTCTGCTCCTGCCGCAGCAGTGAGCGGATGACCAGCTGCCAACGCGCCTCTCATGAACCGAGCGTACGCTCTGCGGCCATGGGGGATGTGTCCTTCGCGGCCGACAGGCTCCTGTCGTGGCGGCTACGGCAGCCGGTCGTGCGCGAAGCCGTGCTCTGCACCGGGATCGCGGCGGCCACCGCGTCGCTGCTCGTCTGGTTCGGCCCGCGCGGCGGCGATCTCGCGGCCCACGAGTATCAGCTGCGGCTCTTCCTCCACCACGGGCTCACGATCTGGGACAACTACTGGTACGCCGGGCGCTACGCGTACGTCGACTACAGCCTCCTCTACTACCCGCTCGCTGCGGTCTTCGGGATTGGGCTGCTCGCGGTGCTCACCGTCGCGGGCGCCGCGGGCGCGTTCGCCCGCTTGCTCGAACGGGAGTGGGGCTCCGCCGCACGCTGGGCAGGCCGCTCGTTCGCGCTCCTCTGGCCGGGAATGATCCTCGCGGCTGAACTCCCGCTCGCGCTCGGCGTCCTGTTCGCGATGTTCTGCCTGCTGGCGCTGCAAGCCGGACGCCGTTGGACTGGAGCGGCGCTCATCATCCTCACCCTGGCCTCGAGCCCCGTCGCGTTCGTCCTGCTCGCCGTGGTGCTGGCCGGGATCGTCGCCGGCCGCCATCCGGGTCTGCGGCTGCGCGCCGTCGCCGTGCCCGCCGCCGCGGTCGTGCTCGCAGCGGCGGCCGAACTGCTCACGCTGCACCTGTTCCCGGTGGGGACCCTGAGCTTCCCCTTCGGCGAAGCCGTGCAGGCGGCCGCCTTCTGCATCGTCCTGCTTGCGCTGACCTGGCGACTCGAGCGCGCGCGCGGCCTGCGCGGAGTGCTGGCCGTCTACCTCCTGGCTGTCGTCGCGATCTACGTGATCCCGACCGGGCTCGGGCATGACATCGCGCGGGTGCGCTTCGTCGCGCTGCCGATCGCGCTGCTCGTCGCGGCGCTGCGGCGCTGGCGGCCCCTACCGCCCGTGCTGGTGGCGGTCGCGCTCGCGGCAGCCTGGAACGTGTTCCCGCTCGCGAGCTCCTGGGCGAGCAGCACCGCAGACCGCTCGGCGAATCCGAAGATGTGGCCCGCGCCGGTGAAGTACCTCCACACCAACCTGCGGACGGGCTACCGCGTGGAGGCCGTCGACACGATCGACCACTGGCCGGCGCTCTATCTCGCGCGCGCGGACATCCCGCTCGTCCGCGGCTGGTTCCGGCAGGACGACCATCCGGTGGCCGCGCTGCTCTATCGCCGCTACACGGCGGCCCAGTACATGGCCTGGCTGCACCGCCTCGGCGTCGCCTACGTCGTCCTGACCGACGCGCCGCCGGACCACAGCTCGACACGCGAGGCGAGATTGATCCGGAGCGGGCGGACAGCAATGAGGCAGGTCTTCGCGGGCCGCGGGGTGCGGATCTTCGCGGTGCCGCAACCGCAGTCGATTCTCACGGGGCCGGGTCGGCCGGCGGTGCTCGCGCTCCGGGAGTCGCGTCTACGGGTCCGCGTCTCGCGCGGCGGCACCTATCGCGTCGCCGTCCGCTGGTCGCCGTACTGGCATGCGTCCACCGGCTGTCTCATGCGCGCGCCCGGCGGGCTGCTCCGCCTGCACACCCGTACGGCGGCGACGGTGCGAATCGCCTTCGACGTCGACGCGAGCAGCCTGGCCGCCGCGTTCGCGGACGAGACGCCGCGCTGCCAGGTCGGGAACGGCTAGCCGACTTCGCGGACGAGCTCGGAGAG
>DATFSG010000297.1:0-6687 GCA_035262765.1 Gaiellaceae bacterium
CCGGCGCGCAGCGCCTTGATGTTGGCGGCCGCGATCTCCGGTCGCTTCTGGCCGAACTTGTCGTCGAGGAACTGGATCGTCGGCTTGATCGAGCGCCCGTACAGCCACGACATGAGCCCGAGCGCGAACATGTTCTTCGAGCGCTCGGCCTCGCGCGGCGTCACTCCCTCGATCTCCTTCAGCGCGCCGACCGTCAGCGACGTCAGCGGCACGGCGTGCACCTGGTACTCGTCGAGCGAGTGATCCTCGAGCGGGTTCTGCGCGTAGCCGGCCTTCGCGAGGTTCCGCTCGCTGAAGGCGTCGGCGTCGACGATCAGCGTCCCGCCCCGCGGCAGGTCGGCGATGTTCGTCATCAACGCGGCCGGGTTCATCGCTACGAGCACGTTCGGCGCATCGCCCGGCGTGAGGATGTCGTGGTCGGCGAAATGGAGCTGGAAGCCGGAGACGCCCGGCAGCGAGCCGGCGGGCGCGCGGATCTCGGCCGGGAAGTCGGGCAGCGTCGAGATGTCGTTGCCGAGTAGCGCCGCCTCGGAGGTGAACTGCGAGCCGGTGAGCTGCATGCCGTCGCCGGAGTCGCCCGCAAAACGGACGATGACCTGAGAGAGCTGCTCGACCGGCTTGGTGCCCATTCCCCTCACTGCAGGTATAGCGCACCGGGCGGGGGTGCGAGCCGCATAGGATCGGCGGAGAGGGCATTGCTGGAAGTCGAAACGATCCGCGAGGCGCCGAAAGCGCTCCTGCACGACCATCTCGACGGAGGCCTGCGTCCCGAGACAGTGCTCGAGCTCGCGGCGGAGGTCGGCTACGGCGAGCTACCGACGAGCGACCCGGACGAACTTGCGCGCTGGTTCCTCCGAGGCGCGAACCGCAAGAGCCTCGAGCTCTACCTCGAAGGCTTCGACCACACGATCGCGCTGCTCCAGACGCTCGACGCGCTCGAGCGCGTGGCGGCCGAGTGCGCCGAGGACCTGGCCGCCGACGGCGTCGTCTATGCCGAGGTGCGGTACGCGCCCGAGCTCTCCACCGAGGGCGGGTTGACGCTCGACGAGGTCGTGACGGCGATCCTCGCCGGCTTCCGCGAAGGCGAGAATCGAGCGCGAGCGCAGGGCCGGAGGATCACGATGAAGTTCCTCGTCTCGGCGATGCGCCAGGCGGCCCGCTCGGTCGAGGCTGCGGAGCTCGCCGTGCGGCACCGCGACGAAGGCGTCGTCGGCTTCGACATCGCGGGGCCGGAGGCGGGCTTCCCGCCGACGCGGCATCTCGACGCCTTCCAGCTGATCCAGCGCGAGAACTTCCACGTCACGATCCACGCGGGCGAGAGCTTCGGGCTGCCGTCGATCTGGGAGGCGCTGCAGTGGTGCGGCGCCGAGCGACTCGGGCACGGCACGCGCATCGTCGACGACATCACCGTTCAGCCGGACGGCTCGGTCGAGCTCGGACGCCTGGCCGCCTTCGTCCGCGACCGCCGCGTGCCGCTGGAGATGTGCCCGACGTGCAACGTCCAGACGGGAGCGGCCGCGTCGATCGAGGAGCACCCCATCGACCTGCTGCGCCGCCTCCGCTATCGCGTCACGGTCAACACCGACAACCGCCTGATGAGCGGCGTCACTCTCTCATCTGAATTTCACGCTCTCGTAGAAGCGTTTGGGATCGGTCTCGACGACATGGAGTGGCTGACGACGAACGCGATGAAGAGCGCCTTCGCTCCCTTCGACGAACGGCTCGAGCTCATCAACGAGGCGATCAAGCCCGGCTACGCGCGGCTGCGCGACCGGCAGCCCAACCCGCTCTACACCGAATGAGCGACCCGGTCGTCTCCGTCCGCGGGCTGCGGAAGACGTACGGCCAGTTCGAGGCGGTCGCGGGCATCGACCTCGAGATCGAGCGGGGCGAGATCTTCGCCTTCCTCGGGCCGAACGGCGCGGGGAAAACGACGACGGTCGAGATCCTCGAGGGCTTCCGCTCGCGGACGAGCGGGGAGGTCACCGTGCTCGGCATCGATCCGGCCAGGGGCGACGCGGCGTGGCGCAACCGCGTCGGCGCCGTGCTGCAGGAGTCGAACGCCGAGCCCGGGCTGACGGTGCGCGAGAGCCTGCAGCTCTACTCCGGCTACTACCTCGAGCCGCGCGACATCGACGAGACGATCTCGCTGGTCGGCCTGGACGAGAAGGCCGACACGCTCGCGCCGCAGCTCTCGGGCGGGCAGCGCCGGCGGCTCGACGTCGCGCTCGCGCTCATCGGCGACCCGGAGCTGATCTTCCTCGACGAACCCACGACCGGGTTCGACCCGTCGGCGCGCCGCACCGCCTGGCACGTGATCGAGGGGCTGCGCCAGCTCGGCAAGACCGTGTTCCTCACGACGCACTACATGGACGAGGCCGAGGAGCTCTCCGACCGCATCGCGGTGATCGCCGGCGGCCAGATCGTCGCCGAGGGCACGCCGGGGACGCTCGGCGGCCGCAACCGGATGGCCTCGACGATCCGCTTCACCCTGCCCGACGGGACCGGCGCCGACGACCTGCCGCCCGGGCTGCGTGCGCTCGTGGCCGGCGACGACGGGCGCGTCGTGACGCTGACGACCGACACGCCGCTGCCTCACGTCGGCGCGCTTGCGGAATGGGCGCTCGGCCGGGGGCTCGACCTGCCCGACCTCGACGTGCGGCGGCCGACGCTCGAGGACGTGTACCTCGAGCTGACCGAGGAGCCGGCATGAGCACACCGGCCTCGCAGGGCGGCGTCGCGCTCGTCCTCCATCAAGCTCGCTTCGACCTGCGCGGCTTCATCCGCAACAGGCAGGCCCGCTTCTTCACGCTCGCCCTGCCGCTCATCTTCCTCGTGATCTTCACCGGCATCTTCGGCAAGGACACCGTCGACGGTGTGCCGCTCAAGCTGTTCTACGTGCCCGGGATCTCGGCGATGGCCGTCATCGCGGCGTCGTTCATCAACCTCGTCATCTCGATCACGGTGCTGCGCGAGGAAGGGATTCTGAAGCGGCGCCGCGCGACCCCGGTGCCCGCCTGGGTGCTGATCGGAGGGCGGACGCTGATGGCAATCTCCGTCTCGGCGGTGTCGGTGATCGTGCTGCTGCTCGTCGGCCGCTTCGGGTTCCACGTGCACATGCCGGCGCGAGCCATTCCCGGCTTCGCGCTGACCGTGGTCGTGGGCTCGATCACGTTCTGCGTGCTCGGGTACGCGTTCTCGACGGCGATCGCGAACGAGGACGCCGCCCAGCCGATGGTGCAGGCCGTGATGCTGCCGCTCTACTTCATCTCCGGCATCTTCATCCAGCCGAATGCGCTGCCGTCCTGGCTGAGCAACATCGCGAAGGTCTTCCCGGTCCAGCACCTCGCCCACGGGCTCCAGCACGGGTTCCTGGCGCCGACCGGACACGGGATCGTCTGGAGCGACCTCGGCGCGATGGCGATCTGGGCGGCGATCGGAGTCGTCGTCGCGCTCCGCCGGTTCAGCTGGCTGCCGAAGGCAGCGACCGGCTAGGCGGCTTCGAGCACGAGCAGGTTGCCCGACGGATCGCGGACCTCCGTGCCGCCGATCCGCTCGGCCACACGCTGCACCTCGTCGTCGTCCGGGAGGACGACCGTGAAGCGGAGCAGCCGGGCTGTCCCCTCGGGCGCGGGCTCGGCGCCGCGGGTCTCCCAGGTGTTGCCGGCGAGGTGGTGGTGGTAGCCGCCGGCGCTGAGGAACGCTGCCTGGTCGTTGCTCCCGATCAGGCCCAGCCCGAGTTTGTCGTGGTAGAAGCCGACCGCGTCGGCGACGTCACTGACGCAGAGGTGGACATGGCCGACCGTCGTGCCGTCGGGCAGCCCGTCGAACGCGGTGTCGCCGGCCTCCGCGAGCAGCGAGTCGGTGTCGAGCGGGATCGTCGTCATCTTCTCTCGGACCCGGCCCTCCCACTGCTCGCGCGGACGGTCGGAGTAGACCTCGATCCCGTGGTAGTCGGGGTCGCGGAGGTAGATCGCCTCGCTCACGACGTGGTCGGACAGGCCCGTCAGCGCGTATCGCTCGCGCGCGGTGTGGGCGAGGAAGCGGCCGAGACTCGGTCTGTCCGGGACGAGCAGAGCGACGTGGAAGAGACCGGCGTACCCCTGCGCCGACTGGGCGCCCGGCTCCTCGACGAAGCGCACCAGCGGCGTGTCCGTGCCGAGCTCGGCCGTGCCGTTCTCGCGTGAGAGGACGCGCAGGCCGATCGCGTCCTGCCAGTACGCGAGGGAGCGGTCGAGGTTCGAGACGCTCAGCTCGACGAGGCCCATGCGCATGTCGGGCGAGATCTCCATGAGGCGACTCTACCCCTGCGTGTGCTTGATCGTGTCTTCTTTCTCCTGCGCCTGAGCGAGTGTCAGCTGCCCGTCGCAGATCTGGGAGTTGAGCTGGTTCTCGATCTGGTCCATCGCGGAGGCGCGCGGGTAGGGCTCGGGCCAGAGGTTGCGCGGGTCGGTCGGGCTGCCGCCCATCTCGAGGCTGATCAGGTGATCCTCCTGGTAGTCGGAGGTCGAGCCCGTCTCTCCGTACTGCCGCATCTGCTTGACCTTGAGGGCGTCGGTGTACGAGACCGGCGGGCGGATCGTCGCCGTCCAGCCGCGACGGCAGATCGTGGAGCGGATGTTCGCCTGCGTGACGTTCGGGTTGAGCACGCCGGGCGTCCGGGTCGGGCTGGCGAGGATCGCGTTCGTGCTGTGGGCGTGACCGTGCGTGAACAGGACGAGGGCAGCGGCGATCACCACGACTGCGATCACGAAGTCGGCCGGCCTCGCCACTCGGCGACGGTAGGCGGCGCTCCCGGCGGCCGCAAGACGCTCGTGCGGAGGTGTCCAGAGAAGGCAGTAGGCTCGGGGACATGACCGAAATCGTCGTTCGCCCGCGCGGTCCGTACTCGCTCGCGCTCTCCGCACGGCTCGCCGGCGACGCGACGCGGCGGATGCACGAGGGCCTTTTCACCGCGCGCTGTTGCGGCGGCGTCGCCCGCGCCTGGCAGTCGGCGGACGGCACGGTGACGATCCGATCCGAGTCCAGTGCTGCCGCGGAAAAGCTCCGCTGGGTGCTCGCGCTCGACGACGACCACTCCGAGTTCCTGACGCGGTTCGCGAACGATCCGCTGCTCGCGCGCGCGATCAAGCACTTCCGCGGCCTGCGGCCGGTGCGCACCGCGACCGTCGCCCAGTCCCTGCTGCGCGCGGTCTGCGGACAGCTGATCGACTCGAAGACGGCACGAAGGCTCGAGCGTTCCGTGATTCGCGCGTTACAGGACCGTGCGGTGGCTGCCACCGACCTGAGCGAACCTCCGACAACCTCCACCTTCGCTGCCGCGGCTCCCTTCGAGCTCCGCCGGCTCGGGCTGCACGAGCGGCGCGCCGCGGCTCTCGTCCGACTCTGCCGCAGCCTCGAGCTCGAGCGGCTTCACGACCTGCCGACCGACCTGGTCGTGCGGCGAATCGAGCGCGAGCGCGGGCTCGGCCCCTGGTCGGCGGGCCTCGTCTGCCTCGAAGGGCTTGGCCGCTTCGAGTACGGCTACGTCGGCGATCTCGGGCTGATCAAGCTCCTGCGCGCGCTGCGCGGGCGCGAGGTGGAAGCGTGGGAGACGGCGGAGTTCCTCGAGCCCTATGGCGAGTGGGCCGGCCTTGCGAGCGTCTATCTCCTCCGCGGCTTCAGCCGCGGGCTGATTCCGCTGCCGGCCGCCCGCGCGGCCTAGCCGCGAAGGTTGATCGCCGCCGCGAGCCAGAGGATCGACAGTCCCGCGAGACCCGAGACGAGTAGCGCATAGAGCGGCATGAGTCTCTCGCGCCACGCGCGCACGACCAGCACGGCAGCCCCGACCGTCAGTCCAACAGCGACGAGTACGAAGATCGCGAACACACTGCTGTATTCGCCCCCGCCGTCGACCGCGTAGAACCGGGCGGCAGCTCCCCAGGCCGCGACCACGATCGCCGCAGCAAGCACGAGGGTCAGTCTCCGAATCATCGGTCGTAGACATAGCAGCTTTGCTATGTCTTGGCAAGGTCACGGCTTCGTGCAGACTCTCCCCATGAGCGAGCGCAAGATTGCCATCCTCGGCGGCGGGCGGATCGGCGAGGCCCTCCTCTCCGGCCTGCTCAGTTCGGGCTGGCGCGACCCCTCCGAGGTCGTCGTCACCGACCGCCGCGACGAGCGAAACGCCGAGCTCCACGAGCGCTACGGCACCGAGGCGACTACCGACAACGCAGCCGCGGTGAGCGGCGCAGCGGTCGCCGTCGTCGCCGTCAAGCCGCAGGACATCGACGTCCTGCTCGGCCAGATCGGGACGCACCTCACGACGGAACAGACCCTCGTCTCGGTCGCGGCCGCCATCCCGACGGCGCACATCGAGGAGCGGATCGCGGACGGCGTCCCGGTCGTGCGCGCGATGCCGAACGCGCCGGCGACCGTGCACGAGGGCATGGCCGGCATCTGCGCGGGCGCGCACGCGGGCGACGGGCACCTCGCAGTCGCCGAAGAGCTGCTCTCGCATCTCGGCCGCGTCGTGCGCGTCCCGGAGACGTGGATGGACGCGATCACCGCGGTCTCGGGCTCCGGCCCCGCCTACTTCGCGCTCCTGGCCGAGGCGATGATCGAGGCCGGGATCCTGCTCGGCCTCTCGCGCGAGGTCTCGACGACGCTGGTCGTGCAGACGATGTTCGGGACGGCGAAGCAGCTCCG
>DATFSG010000298.1:0-16089 GCA_035262765.1 Gaiellaceae bacterium
GTCATGCGGACGGACGCGTTCGCCCACCGCGCGGCGAACCGCGCGCTCAGGCGCTGACCGGGCAGAAGCCTCACGCGGTAGGCGTCGACGGGATCGTCCCAGTAGTCCAGGGTCGCGTGGAACGCCGGCCGCTTTCCCCACAGCTTGTGCGCCTGCGGCGCGCTGTCGTTCGGCTCGTACTGGTCCGACGGCGGCAGGGGATTGCCCGAGTTGAGGAACTCAACGGCCTTCGCCACGTCGAGGCTGCCCCAGCCGCTGTACTTGTCGCGCCCGTCGGGGCATTCGTCGCAGCCGCTGGCGGCGTTCACGTCGTCGGCGTGCCGCTCGAGGATCCGCGTGACCTGGCTGCTCGTGAGTGACGGCTCGACCCCGAACAGCACGGCCGCGGCCGCAGCAACCTGGGGCGCGGCAAACGACGTGCCCTCGGGGTGCTGGTAGTCGCCGTTCGCGCACGCGGTGTAGCCCTGTTCCGGGCAGGCCGGCTGGTTGTCCGTCAGGTTGGCCGGGAAGGTGGAGAAGATGCCAACTCCGGGGGCCGCCATGTCGACGAACCTCAGGTCCTGGTCCGAGAAGTCCGGGACCTTGCCGGAGTGGGTCAGAGCGCCGACGCCGAGCACGTGCGGCAGGGCCGCCGGCCAGCTCGCGTACGGCCAGGGAGTCGTGTACGCGTCATCGGAGTTGCCGACCGCCGCGACGACGACCGCGCCCTTCTTGACGGCGTAGGCCACCGCCTGTGCCTCGATCTTCGAGTACGAGTCCAGCCCGCGATCCTTCGGGTCCCTGACGGCGCCGAAGCTGAGGTTGACGACAAGCGCGCCCTGGTTGACCGCCCAGCGGATGCCGGCGGCCTCGGCCTTGAGCGGGATCGTGCCGTCGGCGGCCACGACCTTGGCCACGAGCAGCTGGGACGAGTAGGCGACGCCGACGACACCCGCCTCGTTCAGGGCGCCGGCGATCTCACCGGCGACGATCGTGCCGTGCCCCTGGTTGTCCATGCAGGGGCTGCCGCCGACGAAGCTCTTCGACTTGGCGATCTGTCCGTTGAAGTCGGGCAGCGAGCAATCGACGCCCGAGTCGATGATCGCGACCTTCACCGGAGGGGCGAAAAACTGAGGAGCGGGCCATGCGTCGAACGCGCTGTCCTGGCCGAGGTACCACTGCTTCGCGTAATACGTGTTCGTCGGCGTGAAGGCCGCGGCAGAGGAGGTCGCGACGAGCGCAACCACCACTGCGCCGAGCAGCGGAAGGCTCAGCTTCTTCACTACTTCACCGTAGCCCCCTGCACGCGAATCCGCACGGGCGCGGCTGCGTCATTCTGGGTCGCGAGCCGATAGAGAGTGGTGACCCGCGGCTTGACGGAGAACTGGAACGCGCCGGTCGTCGTAATCGCCCGGAACTGCGTCCACGGGGCCCCGGCGGCGGATCGCTCCACGACGGCGTTCTTGACGCCCCGCACGACCGCGCTCAACGTGACCTTCGTGCCGGCAGCGACGGCCGGATTCGGGGACGGCGGCTGGAGCGACAGGACGCCGACGCTGAACCACGTCGACCGCAGGCCGAGCGCCCCCGCGACCGTGGGGCCTCCGGCGCCGGCCGTGAGCTCTGTGCCGCCCGAGAGCGACGTGACCCTGAGCGTCTTCACCCGGCGCGACGCGTTGCGCTTGACGGTCGCGTCGACGACGCGGCCCACGACGCCGACGGCGCTCCCCAGCGCCTTCCCGGTCACCGGCACGGGGCCCCAGTCGTGGTACGGCGAGATCGTGTCGTAGGGATCAGCCACCGAGACGAGATACGGCCGGCCCGGAGGTCCGTACGCATCCGCCGCCGACTGCGTCCGGCCGCCCGTGCTGGAGGAGAAGAGGGTCAGGGCGACATCGCCGTCGTAGAGGAGCACTTGGCCGACCGTCGCGTCCACGGCCTGCTTCCCCGCCGGCGTCTCGGCCGAGAAGCCGAGATACGCCTGGCCGGCTGCCGAGACGTCGTACGGCGAGCCGGCCTGCTTGCTCGCGAGCGCGTAGGAGCGGGCGGCGACAGCCTGCGCCTCGAGCGCGGCGGGAAGCCAGCTCGCAGGCATCTCCGCCGTCACGACGCCGTAGAGGTACTGCTGGAGCCCGAGGACGTTGATCGCACGGAGCTTCTTGTTCGGCACGTCGACGACGATCCGGCCGCGGTACGTGCGGCCGAGCTTCAGCTTCGACCCTCCCGTCGGCGAGAACGTGAGCGGCGGATCGAGAGCCTGCGCCGGCGCGCCGTCGACCGCGAGCTTCAGCGCGGGCGTGAGCGTCGTGCTGCCCGCGGGGAGCGTGTGGTCGATGCCGTCCCCGTCCTCGACCGCGATCTGCTTCGCCGACGAGATGGTCAGCTTCTTCTTTCCGCTTGCGAGCAGGACGTGGATCTGGGTCGTGGCCGTCTGGCCGAGCGCCGTGCCTGGGTAGTAGGCGTCGAGGATCGCGTCGTACCCGTAGCCCTGTTGCGCATAGCCCTGGGCTCCCCACTGCCCCATCCCGACGCCGTGCCCGTAGCCGTGGCCGGTGACGAGGAACAACGCCCCGGAGCCGGCGGGCTCGACGTACTGCGGCCCGGTTGAGCGCGCCGCGTGCGGCGCCGACGCGAACGTCACGGCGGCGGCTACGACGAAAAGGGCGGCGAGCGTGCGAACCAGAACGCGGTGAGGGTAGCGACCGTCTGTCCGAACGGCGTGTAAGATTTCGGCGACATTTGCGAGGCGACGGAGCCTCGGCGGCCACACAAGGGTGGTTGCCGGGGCTTTTCGTGTTTTTAGGCAACACAGACAGGAGGGAGAATGGCTTACGTGGAGTCAAGGAACAGGGCGACATCGAGCCCGGAGACGCGCAGAGAGGTACTCGCGGAGATCGAGTCCCGTGGGATCGAGGACGTGCTCCTCTGGTTCACCGACCTCGAAGGGCATCTGAAGAGCTTCTCGATCACGCGCAGCGAGGTCGAGGGCGCGCTCGACGACGGGATGGGCTTCGACGGCTCGTCGATCACCGGCTTCAACGCGATCGAGGAGTCGGACATGGTCGCAATCCCCGATCCCGAGACGTTTCGAGTCCTGCCGGACGGGCTGACGGGGCGGATGATCTGCGACGTCGTCACGCCCGACGGCGAGCCGTACGCCGGCGACCCGCGCTACGCGCTCCGGCGCGCGCTCGACCGTATGGAGGCGATGGGCTTCGACACGTTCAACGTCGGCCCAGAGGCCGAGTACTTCCTGTTCAAGGACGAGACCGGCACGGAGACGCTCGACGAGGGCGGCTACTTCGCGCAGACGACGATGGACGCGGCTACCGGCGTCCGCCGCGACACGATCCGCGCGCTCGAGTCGATGGGCATCCCGGTCGAGTACCACCACCACGAGGTCGGCCCCTCCCAGCACGAGATCGACATCCGCTACGCGGGCGCGCTGGACATGGCGGACTTCATGCTCACCTACCGCCTCGTCGTGAAAGAGGTCGCGAAGCAGCACGGCTACCACGCGACCTTCATGCCGAAGCCGCTCTTCGGTGAGAACGGCTCGGGCATGCACACGCACATGTCGCTCTTCACCGGCGGACACAACGCGTTCTTCGACGAGGACGACAAGTGGCACCTCTCCGACGTGGCGAAGGCGTTCATCGCCGGCCAGCTCCGCCACGCGCGCGAGATGTCGGCCGTCTTCGCGCAGTGGGTCAACTCGTACAAGCGGCTCGTGCCGGGCTTCGAGGCGCCGGTCTACGTCGCCTGGTCGCAGCGAAACCGCTCCGCGCTGATCCGGATCCCGCTCTACAAGCCGGGCTCCGAGCAGGCGACCCGCGCCGAGATCCGCTGCCCCGACCCGGCGTGCAACCCGTACCTCACGTTCGCCGCGCTCCTGCACGCGGGGCTCGAGGGCATCGAGCAGGGCTACGAGCTGCCCGACCCGATGGAGACGAACCTCTACCACCTCACCTCCGAGCAGCGGCGCGAGCGCGGCATCGTCTCCCTCCCCGAGACGCTCGGCGAGGCGATCGACGAGTTCTCGCAGTCGCAGCTGATGCGCAAGGCGCTCGGCCCACACATCTTCGACCGCTACGTGGAGCTGAAGCGGAAGGAGTGGGACGAGTACCGCGTCCAGCTCACCGACTGGGAGATGAAGAAGTACCTGGCCGTTCTGTAGTTCGCTCTACGAGTTGAATAGCGCCTCCCTCGGGTGTTGAATCGGCGGCACCAACCCGAGGGAGGCGCACTCATGCGCATCGAAGGATCCGTCACCGCGATCTCCTGGATTCCGTCCGAAGCGATCGAGGGACTGCCCAAGCTGCCGTTCGAGCTCGGCGTCGGCCACTACGACGAGCCGCCGCCCGACAGGCTCGAACCGGGCGACCTTGGGCGGCTACGCGACGCCGACCGCTTTCGCGAGGCCAACGAGCTGAGTGCCTGGATCGAGGTCGAGGACGGCGCAATCGTCGGCGCCGGCTACGGGGGAGGCGGTCTCGTCGGCTCGACGACGTTCAACCTCGGGCCGAAGAAGATCGTCGTCCCGGGCGTGGCGTTCGACGTCCTGCGTCCCGAGCCGGAGATCTCGGGCGACCGAGCGCGCTTCGTCCAGACCGTGGGTGGGCGTGCAGGCTTCCCCGCGCCGCGCACGGTCAAGGGCGGCCCGATGTTCCGCATCCATTCGGCGACCGCGTGGACGACGCTTGCGCTCACGCTGCATGCCGACGGTCGCGTCGAGCACGAACTCGTCGGTGCAAGCCCCTTCCCGCGCCACTGGATCTACGACTCCGAGGGCGCGCTGTCCCAGAAGACCGGCACCGTCGACTTCAAGACCTGGTATCGCGAGTCACATGGCGACAAGACCCCGTGGGGCGATGAGGAGTCGCCGGCGCTCGTCACGGCGGCGGAGACCACGCTCGAACGGGAGCTGTCGGCGAGCCTGATGGGCAGCGGCGAGAAGTTCTACCGGCGCAATCTCGGCGAGGGCGCCGTGCTCGTCACGCAGGGCGCAGAAGGAGACACGCTCTACCTCATCCTCGACGGCGTGTTCGGCGTCGAGGTCGACGGCGAGCAGATCGCCGAGGTTGGCCCGGGGACGATGGTCGGCGAGCGCGGAGCGCTCGAGGGCGGCGTCCGCACCGCGACCCTGCGGGCCCTGACGGACTGCCGCGTCGTCGTGATCCCGGCGCAGCACGTGGGCGACGAGGAGTTGGCGACCCTCGCAGCCGACCGGCATCGCGAAGGCTGACCCGACTGACATAGGAGCTGTGGCGGGCGGACCGATCCGTCCGCCACGGCGAGCATCGTTTCCGGTGTGGCCGGGCTCGGCTCGCCCCTTCTCCTGCTGATCTTCCTGGCCGGCTCCGCCGCGACGTGGCTGGCCGGGAACCTGCTCTCGAAGACGACGGACGCGCTCGACTCCAGGTGGGGGCTCGGCGACGACCTCGGCGGATTAGTCCTGCTCTCGATCGCCGGCAGCCTGCCGGAGCTCGCGATCACGATCTCCGCCGCTGCCTCGGGCAACCTCCCGCTCGCCGCCGGCAACCTGATCGGCGGCATCGCCATCCAGACGATGGTGCTGCTCCTGTGCGACTACGCGGTCGGACCGGAGCGGCCGCTGACGTATCTCGTCGGACGCCTGACGCCCGTGCTCGAAGGGCTGCTCGTGATCATGCTCGTCGCGCTCGTCGACATGGGCGCGCTGCTCAAGCCCTCGACGGCGATCGGCGGCGTGGTGAGCCCCGCCTCGCTCGCGATCGTCGTGATCTGGTTCGTCGGCCTGTTCCTGATCAACAAGGCGAGCAGGGATCCGCGCTGGAAGGTCACGATGCCCGGCAGCAGCCCCGGACGCCGGCGCCGCGAGCGCGCGCGGCCCGAGCAGCCTCACCCGTTCGCCGGCTCCTCGACCACCCGGATCGCGCTGCTCTTCGGGCTCGCCTCGCTCGTCACGCTCGTCGCGGGAGTCGCGCTCGAGGAGAGCGGCAACGAGCTGGCGACCAAGCACAACATCAACGGCGTGATCTTCGGAGCGACTGTGCTCGCAACGGCCAGCGCGTTGCCGGAGATCTCGTCCGGCATCGCGGCGGTGCGGCTGGGCGACCACGCGCTGGCGATGGGAGACATCTTCGGCGGCAACGCCTTTCAGGTCTGCCTCTTCCTCGTCGCCGACCTCGTCGCCGGCAAGCCGGTGCTGCCGTCGGCGGGCGGCAACCTCAACGCGTGGCTCGGCGCGCTCGGCGTCGCGCTGACGGCGATCTACGGCTTCGGCGTGATCGGGCGGCCCATGCACACGCACGCGCGACTCGGCCCGGACTCCCTTCTCGCCCTTGCTCTCTTCGGCCTGGGCATCGCCGGGCTTTTCGTCATCCCGCCCTAGCCCGGCTGCCAGACCATCAGCGCGAGGATCGCGACGAGCATCACGCCGCTCGCGAGGCTCGCCGCGAGTTGGAGGGGAGCCGCGACGAGCTTGTGCAGCTCCGGGCTCGGTTCGTCGCCCTCCGCCGCGAGTCGCCCCGCCAGGTGCCGCGCGTGCCGCGCGGTCCGACCGCCGTAGCCGCCGACCACCATGGCTGCAACCCAGAGCGCGAGCGCCGCCTGGATCCACGACTCCGAGAAGCCCAAGCCCTCGTGCTCCGCGAGCGCGATCCCGAGGACTAGCGTGAGCAGCGCACCGGTGCCGACGAGCACGGCACCAAAGGGAGCAAGCCGCAGCAGCGCGTAGATCTCGCTCGGCCGCTCGCGCCGCATGGCCGCGAGCTGGAGCGTCCCCACGACCGCGGCTCCCGCGAAGAAGCTCACGGCGCCGAGCAGATGGAAGAAGAGCAGAACGTGAGTCAGGGCCACGACTTTTTACGATAGGCGCGTGGAGACGACCGACCGGCACCTGCGGCTGCTCACGGACACCATCGCCGCCGTCAACTCGACTCTCGATCTCGAGGAGGTGCTGCACCTCGTGGCCAACGAGGTCGCGGCCGCGCTGGAGGCCGACGCGTGCTTCGTCTACCTCTACGACGACGTGGCCGGCGAGCTCGTCCTGCGCGCCACGCACGGCACGCCGCTCGACGAGATGACGCGCCGTCCGCGCCTGCGTCCGGGGGAGGGAATCACCGGTACTGCGGCGGCCGACCGCCGCCCCGTTGCGATCGCGGCCAACGCCGACCTCGACCCGCGCTGGCGGGAGTTCCCGAACCTGCCGGAGTCGGAGTACGAGTCGATCCTCGCGGTCCCGATCCTCGCGCGCGAGCAGCTGGCCGGCGCGCTCAACGTCCGCACCCGCGAGCCACGCGAGTTCCGCCCCGACGAGATCGAGCTGCTGCAGGCGATCGCGAGCCAAGTCGCGCAGTCGATCGTCCACGCGCAGCTCTATGCCGAGGCACAACAGCGCGTCGCCGAACTCGAGGCGCTCGCCCGCATCTCCGAGGCCGTGTCCGAGTCGCTCTACCTCGAGGAGTCGCTCCAGGCGATCGTCAGGACGACGATGGACGCGGTGCACGCCACCGGCGCCGCGCTCGTGCTCGAGGACGGCCGGATCGCCTGGCCGGAGGGCCGCGCCGGCGCGTACGCCGTGCGGACGCCGCTGCGCTGGAAGCGGCGCGAGATCGGCGAGCTCGTGGCCGACCGCGACACGCCCTTCACCGACGAGGAGCGGGCGCTGCTCGAGGCGATCGCGCACCACGCCGCAGTCGCGCTCGAGCACGGCCGCGCCGTGATGCGCGGCGTCCTCGCCCAGGAGATCCATCACCGCGTCAAGAACAACCTCCAGACGGTCGCCTCGCTGCTGCGACTGCAGGCCCGCGCCGAGGGCGTCGATCCGCGCGAGGCGCTCGAGCACTCCGTCAACCGGATCCTCGCCATCGCCGCAGTGCACGAGTCGCTGACCGAGCAGCGGGAGGAGGACGTCGAGCTCGCGGAGCTGATCGACCGGCTGCGAGCGATGCTCGTGCAGGGGCTCGGCGGCGGCCGCGACGTCCAGGCCCAGCTCGAGCCGGTCTCGCTCGCCGGCAGCCGCGCGACTGCACTGGCGCTCGTCTTCTCCGAGCTGCTGCAGAACGCGCTCGAGCACGGCGCTGGCACGGTGCGGATCGAGCTCGCGCGCCGCAACGGCGACGTCGTCCTCGCAATCGACGACGACGGAGCCGGCGCCGACGGCATGCCGAGCGGCACCGGCCTTTCGATCGTCCGCGCACTCGTCGCCGACGAGCTGCAGGGCACCTTCGCCTTCAGCGGCGCTCGCGCCGAGGTGGTCTTCCCGGCATGAGCTGGCTCGTCGTCCTCAGGCCGGTGCGGGAGGAGATGCCGTTCGAGCCGACGGACGAGGAGTCGCGCGTCATCTCCTTGCACTACGAGTACCTCAAGCAACTGCGGGCGCACGGGCGCCTCGTGCTCGCCGGGCCGTCGGCGCTGCCGGGCGACTCGTTCGGGCTCGGGATCTTCGACCAGGACGACCGAGCCGACGTCGAAGCGATCGTCGCCGCCGACCCGGCCGTGACGAGCGGGATCATGACCGCCGAGATCAGGCCCTACCGGATCTCGGTCCGATGAGAACGCAGGAGGTGCTCATCGTCGTGCGGCGCGGGGACGACTTCCTCGTCGTCCACCGCTCGCCGGAGAACGATGCGTACTGGCATCAGATCGCCGGCGGCGTCGAGGACGGCGAGACGTTCGCCGAGGCGGCGGTGCGCGAGCTTCGGGAGGAGACGGGCCTCGAGGCCGCCGTCGAGCCGCTCGACGCCCCGTTCCGGTACGAGAGCGTCCACGTCGAGTCGTTCATCGTCGACGTGCCAGCCGACTGGGAGCCGACGCTCGACTGGGAGCACGACGAGTACCGCTGGCTGCCGCGCGAGGAGGCGGCCGGGCTCCTCTTTTGGCCCGAGCCGGCGGCGCTTTTACGATCGCTGCGATGACCGTGCTCTGGCACTTCAGCGAGGACCCGTCCCTGGGCCGCTTCGTCCCGCGCGACGGCAAGGTCTGGGCGATCGACGACGCATTCAGCTGGCTCTACTGGTTCCCGCGCGACTGTCCGCGGGCGTGCTTCTGGGCCGTCGGCGACACGACGCACGACGACATCGACCTCTGGCTCGACGGCGACCGCGACCGGCGCGTCGCCGCGATCGAGACGAGCTGGCTCGAGCGCGTGCGCTCCGTCAGGCTCTACGCCTACCGCATGCCGCCCGAGCCGTTCGACGTCGTCGAGGACGATCGCTTCTACATCGCGTCGAGGCCCGTAGAGGCGCTCGAGCGCGTCGAGGTCGGCGACCTGCTTGCCCGCCATGCCGGGGCCGGGATCGAGCTGCGCATCACGCCCTCGCTCTACCCGCTCTGGGACAAGGTGATCGATGCGACGCTCGACTTTAGCGGCATCCGGTTGAGGAACGCGGTCCACCCATGAAGATCCTGGTCGCCGAGGACGAGACGATCATCCGGCTCGACCTGCGCGAGCTGCTCGAGCGCGCCGGCTTCGACGTCTGCGCCGAAGCGAAGGACGGCGAGGAGGCGGTCGAGCTGGCGCGCTCCGCGCAGCCCGACCTCGCGGTGCTCGACGTGAAGATGCCGAAGCTCGACGGGATCGAGGCAGCGCGGCGGATCCTCGAGGAGCGTCCGATCCCGATCGTGATGCTCACCGCCTACGGCCAGGACGAGCTCGTCTCGCGCGCGGTCGAGGCGGGCGTCTTCGGCTATCTCGTGAAGCCGTTCCGCGAGCAGGATCTTCTCCCGGCGATCGCTGCCGCGCGCGCCAGGCACGAAGAGCTGCAGGCCGTGCGGGCGGAGGCGGAGTCGCTTTCCGACGCGCTCGCTGCACGAAAGGTGATCGAGCGGGCAAAGGGACTCCTGATGGAGAAGGAGCAACTCAACGAGCAGGAGGCGTTCGCGCGGCTGCGCAAGGCGAGTCAGGCGTCGGGCCGACCGCTTAAGGTGATCGCGGAGGCGGTAGTCGAGACACTCGAAGGGGGAGCGTGAGCGACAACGAGCATCCGAACGCCGCCCTCGTGCGGCGTCTCTTCGCAGCGTTCGGCAGGGACCCGATGGTGGTTGGAGCTGCGCTCGCCCGCGACATCGTCTGGCGCGTCCCTGGCGACACGGTGATGAGCGGCGAGTACCGCGGCCGTCGCGAGGTCGTGGAGTTCCTCCGCCGCACCGGACTCGAGACCGGCGGCACGTACCACAGCCGGCTGCACACCGTGCTCGCCGACGACGACTGGGCCGTCGCGATCTACCGCGCGCTCGGCACCCGCAATGGGATCGACCTCGACATCGAGCAGGCGCTCGTGATCCGCATCGCGGACGGCTGCCTGCAGGACGTGACCGCCGTGCCGCTCGACCCCGTGTTCGAGCGCTTCTGGGCCTAGGCGGGCGCGGCCAGGCCGCCGCTCTCCTCGACCGTGAGCTCCGTTCCGCAGTAGCGGCACTTCGTCGCCTCGAGCGGCAGGCCGTCCGACAGGCAGGCCGGGCAGGCCTTCGACGGCGGCGGCTCGGTGAAGACGGCGACTCCCCGCTTCTGCTGGTACGCGCGGTACGGCACGACGATCGCGAAGTAGACGACTGCGACGAATACGACGAAGTAGATGATGGCCGAGACGAGCGAGCCAAGGTCGATGAGCTGGCCCCGCACCGTGAAGCCGAGCCCGTTCGTGCCCCCGCCGCCGGCGGCGTTCACGAGCGGCGTGATGATCGAGCCGGTGAACGCGCTGACGAGCGTGCTGAATGCGAGCGCTATCGACAGACCGACGGCGACGGCGACGAGCTGGCCCTGCATGAGGAAGTTCTTGAAGCCCTGGAACATGGCCGGACTCCTTTCGCTGCTCGAAGGGTCCGGGCGACTTTACGCCTGACCGTGACCGCCGAGCACCGCCGAGATTGGGATGGAGTGCGCCGGCGCCGTCACGTGCACCGGCTCGTTCCAGCGGCTGATGTGCGCAGTGTTCGTGCCCGGGCGGCCCACGATGGTGGCTTTCTCCAGGAACGGCAACGGCTCCCCGGTCGCCGGCGCGTACACGGTTTCGACGAGCTTCTGACCCTGTTGACGGACGGCGCCGCGAAGTCCGACAGCCTTCCGGCCCGCGATCGTTGCCCGCACCAGCGAGAGATGCTTGCTGGGCAGGAGATCGGCCACGAAGGACCGGAACGTGGCGTCGGCGGCGACCGCGGCGTACGCGGGGCTCGAGGGTGGGATCGAGATCCACTTTCCGGCGTATTTCCTCGCTTGTGCGCTCGTGAGGGGGAAGTAGTTGTGCAGCGTGAACGCGTTCCCTCGGATGTACGCCGAGTGGGGGACGATGAGCACCGTTGCGGGGCCTGAGCGGCCGTGCTTGGTAATCGTGATCCGCTGGATACCGCGACCCGGGCCTACGTCTGAGACCAGGCGGATTGCCTGTCCGGGCTCGGAGCTCGCGCTCACGTAGTGCGCGGAGTGACGGCTCGAAGCCGCATGCAGCATCGCTGCGCGCCACTGTTGCGGCGACTGCGCCGCCAGCGCAATGCCCGTCGCGAGGGCAGCCGCGGCTGCGACGACCAGCACGACCCCGACCCGCCTCACGTCAACCGCGGACGGTGGAGATCGGGACGGAGCTCGCCGGCACCGGCACCTGGACCGCCTCGTTCCAGCGCCCGAAGACGGTATGAGAGATGTACTCCTGGCCGGGTGACAGCTCGTCTTCCTCGACCGGCAGGCGCTTCCCTTTCCGCGGCGCCGCGAGAACCTGGACCTCTTTCTTCTTCCCCTTGCCCGTGATCCCGATGACGGCGACGAGACGCTTGCCGTGGAACTTGCGCGAGCGTGCGACGAGGTGCCCGCGGGGCGTACTGAGCTGAATGAGTGATCCCAGCGTGACGTCCGCGGCCGTCTCGTCGTAGTCCTTGTCGCCCTTCGGGATCGAGATCCATTGACCGGCGTACGTGGACGCCTGAGTCTTGGTCAGCCCCTGCAGTGCCTGGAGCCCTGCCGCGTCTCCCTGGACGTATGCGGTCTGATCGCTGACGACGATGGCGAGATGCGCAGTCTTCTTGCCGACTTTGAGGCTGACGTGCTGGGTTCCGTCGGCGGCTTCCACATCGCCGGTGAGGGTGAGGAGCCCATTGCCGATGATCTGGCTGGTCTTGTAGTGGACCGACTGCTGAGCTCGCGCGGCGTTCACGATCGAGGCGCGCACGGCCCTCGGCGACTGCGCTGCCCGTGCCACGCCCACTGCGGCGATCGCCGCTGCGGCAACGCAGACGAGAAGTGCGACCCCGCGCATGGCGCCAGAGTATCCGGCAGTCGCTAGACCTGCGCCTGCTCGAAAAGCCGCTCCCAGCGCTCGAGCAGCGCCGTGAGCGCGTCGCGGCTGCGCTTGTGCGCGGCGAGCACGTCGACGTTCGTCCAGTCCTCGGCGAGCTTCTTCTCGAGCTCGGCCAGCTCTTCCTCGCGCACGGCGATCTCCGCCTCGATCAGAGCAAGCGCGGACGAGCGGGGCGCCTTGGGCTTCGCCGCCTGCGGCTTCGGGGCGGGCCTCGCGCGCTCGGCCGGCGGCTCCGGCTTCGTGCGGGCCTCACGCTCCTCGCGCACGCGCAGGAGCTCGGCCCAGCCGCCGTCGTACCCGTGCAGCTCGCCGTCCTCGATGGCCAGCGTTCGCTCGGCGATCGCGTCGAGCAACGCGCGGTCGTGGGAGACGAGCAGCACGGTTCCGGGGAACGCGTCGAGCGCCGCCTCGAGCGCCTCGCGGCTCTCGAGATCGAGATGGTTGGTCGGCTCGTCGAGCACGAGGAAGTTCGCGCCGGAAGCAACCGTGACGGCAAGCGCGAGGCGCCGCCGCTCGCCGCCCGAGAGCACCGAGACCGGCTTCTCGTGCGCGTCCCAGCCCGAGAACAGGAAGCGGCCAAGCAGGTTCTGGGCGTCCGGCCGCGAGAGGCCCGTCATCGACTGGACGCACTGGAGCACGGAGCCGCGCCCGTCGAGCTCCATCTCCTGCTGCGAGAAGTAGCCGACCTGGACGCCGTGGCCGATCCGGACGCCGTCGCCGCGGACAAGCTTCTCCAGCATGGTCGTCTTGCCGGACCCGTTCGGGCCGACGAGCGCGACGTGCTCGGCGCGCTCGACGGCGAACGTCGCATCGCGGAGCAGCTGCCGCTGGGCGACAGACACGTTCAGCCCGTCCGCTTCGACGACGACGCGGCCGCTGCGCGCGGGCTTGAGGAACTCGAAGCCGAGGCCGCGGCTGCGGCGGGAGAGAAGCGCGACCTGCTCGCTGTGCGCCGACTTCTCCTGCTGCAGCCGGCCGATCTGGGTCAGCTTCGCCTGCGCCTGCTTCGCCTTGTCCTTCTTGTAGCGGAACCGCTCGACGAATCGCTCGAGCCGGGCGATGTCGGCTTCGGCGCGCGCGACCTCCTTCTGCGCGTGCACCATCCGCGCCGCCTTCTCGCGCCGCCAGGCATGCCACGGCCCGGGGAAGAACGTGCCGCGGCCGGCCTCGAGCTCGAGCGTCGCCGTAGTCACCGCCTCGAGGAACCAGCGGTCGTGGGCGACGAGGATCACGGCCGCGTCGAGCGAGTTGAGCTCGCGCTCGAGCCACTCGAGGTTCGCGACGTCCAGGTGGTTGGTGGGCTCGTCGAGCAGGAGCAGATCGGGGTCACCGCCCAGCGCGCGGGCGAGCGAGGCACGCGTCAGCTCGCCGCCCGAGAAGGTGCGGAGCGCGCGGTCGAGGTCGTCCTCCGCGAAGCCGAGGCCGCGCACGACCGAGGCCGCGTGGTCGCGCCAGGCGTACCCGCCCGCGTGCTCGAGTCGCGCCTGAGCCTCCGCGTAGCGGTTCAGCGTCGCCTGCGCGTGGTCGCCCTCCGTCATCGCCTGCTCGAGCCGGCGCAGCTCGTCCTCCAGCGCGACGAGGTCCCGCGCACCCGCGAGCACGTACTCGCGCAACGTCAGCTCCTGCTCGAGCGGCGGCCGCTGGTCGTGCAGCGCAACGCGCGTCCCCTTGGCGAACGCGAGCTCGCCGCCGTGCTTCTCGGTCTCGCCGGCGAGGATCCGTAGCAGCGTCGTCTTCCCCGCGCCGTTGGGCCCGGAGAGCGCGACGCGGTCGCGGCGCTCGACGGAGAACGAGACGCCGTCGAAGAGGACGGTGCCCGCCAGCTCCTTGCGGAGGTTGGAAGCGATGACAACTGCCATGGCGGAGCCACTGTAGATTCGGCGCATGGCGGCGGCCACGGCGTGGCACATTCGCGGCAGCTACTTCGAGTCGTGCAACTGCGACGCGATCTGCCCCTGTCGCCGCATCGACGGTGTCTCGGGCGGCCGCTCGACCCACGGCATCTGCGCCGGCGTCCTGACGTGGCGGATCGAGGACGGCGAGGCGGCCGGGACGGATCTGGCCGGGGTGCCGGTTGCGCTGGCGATCCGTTACGACGACGACGAGCCGGGCTCTCCCTGGACGTGGATCCTCTACGTCGACGAGCGCGCGAGCGACGAGCAGCAGGAGGCGCTCGAGGCGATCTTCACCGGCCGCTTCGGCGGCGACGCGCTCGAGCACTTCCCGTGGGCGTGGAAGGCGAGCCATCTGGTCGGCGTCCGTCGGGCCGGAATCGAGCTCGACCACACCCGCCGCCGGCAGCGGCTCCGCATCCGCGACCACGTGACGGTTCAGATCCGCGATCGCTATGCAGGCGAGGAAACCGTGAGCTGCGTAATCCCCGGTCACGACCGACAGGGCGAGGAGCTGGTGGCCGAGGAGCTCAGGGTGGACGACAGCCCGCTGGACTTCGACTACCGCGGCACCTGCGGCTACGCCGCGACCTTCGCCTACTCCGGCTGAATGGGGCTGCTGCGATGAGCCGTAGTGACGAGCTGCTGGCGCTCGCGAAGCGTGTCGTGGATGCGCTCCCGCCGGAGGTGATCGAGGTGGTCGTGACGGGCAGCGTCTCCCGTGGGCTCGCGGACGAGCTGTCCGACGTCGAGATGCTCGTCGTCACCGAGGGGCCGGTCTCGCTCGAGCGGGCCTTCGAGCTCGCGGCGGCGGCCGGGCTCGAGGAGCGCGACACCTGGGGCGATCCGTCCACGCCCACGCGGCGCGTCTTCGGCTACCTCGACGGCACCCCGGTCGAGACGATCTGGTGGTCGCGCGAGCACGCCGAGGCGCACTTCGACCAGCCGGGCGCCGACCAGGCGCTGCTGCATGGGATCCCGCTACGGACGAGCGGCCTGCACGCCCGCTGGCAGGAGCAGCTCGCCGTTTACCCCGAACAGCTTGCGGCCGAGCGCATCGAGCAGGCCGCCGAGCGCTGGGGCGGCTACGCGCCGGCCGCCCTGCTGACGATCGTCCGACCCGAGTGCGCGCTCGCCCGCATGGAGTGGCTCGTCGACTCGGCGCAACGGGTGCTCGCGATCGTCTACGCGGTCAACCGGGTGCGGCAGCCGACGGCCAAGCGTCTCGCCGCGAACGTCGCGCCTCTCGCAATCAAGCCCGAGCGCCTCGCGAAGCGGATCGAGGAGGCGCTCGCCGAGCAGGACCCGCGGACGGCCCTCCGACTGATGGCCGAGCTGCAGCTCGACACGGTCAACCTCGCCCCGAGCGGCCCGAACATCGACCGCGCTCGGACGTGGCTGGCCGAAGGACTAACCATCCTCAAAGGATGAACGCGAGCGCTAGCTGCTGCCGCCGGGCTCCTCATGCGCCCACGCCCAGATGACGGCCCCGGTGAACACGAAGTCCCATAACGCGAGCGGCAAGCCGCCGATTGCCACCGCCCACCAAAGACCCCCTTTTGCCGCAGCCTCGGCAGCCACAAGAACAAGCACCACGCCGATCACCACGCGCACCACAAGATTGCCGACGAGGTAGAAGGTCTCGCGGCGGCGCTCGACGACCCGCCCCAGCGTCCAGGTGACGCCCAGCGTCCCGATCACGATCAGCGCGGCGACTAGGTAGGCGTCCCTCACGCTACGAATGTAACTCTCTCTACAAGCTGAGCTAGGACGCGCCGGCGCGAGCGCCGACGAGACTGCGCGCAGCGGCCGCGATGCCAGCGGCGTCGATCCCGGCCTCGGCCAGCAGTTCAGCGGGCTTGCCGGAGTGCGGCATCTCGTGCACCGCGAGCCGGACGACCGGCGGCCGCTCGTCGGCATCGCCGAGCGCCCCCGCGACGGCCTCA
>DATFSG010000299.1:0-8299 GCA_035262765.1 Gaiellaceae bacterium
AGCTCGAGGCGGAGCTCGAGCCGCGCTTCGCCGGCCGCCTCTTCATCTCCAAGTCGCTGCCGTTCTTCCTCGAGTTCGCGCATCCCGACGTGAGCAAGGGCAGCGGGCTCGCGTTCGTCGCCGATCGGCTCGGCTTCGGGCAGGCGGAGACGGTCGCGTGCGGCGACGGCGAGAACGACCGCGAGCTGCTCGACTGGGCCGGCTTCGGGGTCGCCGTGGCGAACGCGCACGAGGACGTGCTGGCGCGCGCCGATCTCGTCGTTCCCTCGGTGGAGGAGGAAGGAGTCGCTGTCCTGCTCGAGGCCTACTTAGACTCAGTCGCATGATCGACCTGAGGGCAGCCCGTGCCGCACCCGAGGAGATGCGCGCAGCGCTCGCACGCAAGGGCGCCGGCGAGCTTTTCGACGATTTGCTTGCCGCCGACCGCGCCGTGCTCGACGTGCAACCGCAGGTGGAGGAGCTCCGGGCGACGCGGAAGATCAAGGGCAAGCCGACACCCGAGCAGCTCGCCGAGCTCGAGCGTCTGAAAGGCGAGCTGCAAGGCCTCGAGGAGAAGCTCGGCGAGGCGGAGGCGCGGCGGCAGGAGATCCTCGACCGGGTTCCCAACCCACCGGACGTGTCGGCGCCCAACGGGACGACCGACGAGGACGCCGTCGAGATCCGCCGCTGGGGCGAGCCGCCGAGCTTCGACTTTCCCGTCCGCGACCACCTCGACCTCGCGCAGGCGATGGGCTGGATCGACCCCGAGCGCGCCGCGAAGGTCTCCGGCAGCCGCTTCGTCTACCGGGTCGGCGACGTCGCCCTGCTCGAGCTCTCCCTCTACCGCTGGGCTCTCACCCGGCTCGTGGAGAAGGGCTTCGTGCCGATGCTGCCGCCTGTGCTCGTGCGCGAACAGGCGATGTACGGCACGGGCTTTCTGCCCACCGACGAGGTCAACATCTATCGGGTCGAGCGCGACGAGCTCTATCTGACAGGCACCGCCGAAGTCGGGCTCGCGGCGTACCACGGCGACGAGATCCTCGAGGCCGACGGGCTGCCGCTGCGCTACGCCGGCTACTCGACGAACTTCCGCCGCGAGGCGGGCGCCGCCGGCAAGGACACCCGCGGCATGTTCCGCGTCCACCAGTTCGACAAGGTGGAGATGTACGTCTACACGTTCGCCGAGACCGCGCGCGATGAGCACGAGCACCTGCTCGAGATCGAGGAGTCTCTGATCCAGGAGCTCGGCCTCCCCTACCGAGTCGTCAACGTCGCGGCCGGCGACCTCGGCGCGTCGGCGGCCAAGAAGTACGACATCGAAGGCTGGTTCCCGGGCCAGGAGCGCTACCGGGAATTGACCTCGACCTCGAACACGACCGACTACCAGTCGCGGCGCCTGGCCATCCGCACCCGGCGCGACGACAAGCTCGAGCACGTCGCCACCCTCAACGGCACCGCGGTGACGGCCCGCACCATGATCGCGGTGATGGAGAACTTCCAGGACGAGGGCGGTTCGATCTCGATCCCGGAAGCGCTCTGGGAGTTCGGCGCGCCGCGCACGCTCGGCGGCGACCGCGTCGCGGGTTAGCTCTCGCCCTCCCGCTCGGCGAGCCATGCCTTCGCGAGCCGCTTCTGCGCGCGCGTCAGCCAGGCCTCCTCGACGAGGTCGCGCAGCTCGTCGCGGTCGAGCCGCTTGAGCTCCGGGATGCGCATCAGCACGGCCGAGTAGCCGTCCCAGTGCGGCGTCGTGAAGTAGATGGCTCGCGAATCGGAGAGCAGCAACTCCTTCACCCCGAGGTCGGCCACGCGGAAGACGAGCACGTCGTCCAGCCGCTCGCCGGTCACGGGATCGACGGCATCAGGCCGTTGGCTCCGGTGGAAGCAGAACATCTTCGCGTGCACCTTGTAGACGGGACGGCCGTCCTCGAGCTCCTTCGTCGCCTCGGGCATGTCGAGCGCGAGCTTGTCGAGATCGGCCATGGTCGCCACGGTCAGGCCGGGGCGAGCGGATAGCGGAGGATCGCGGCCACCGGCCCGTTGCCGGGAACGTCTTCGCTCCGCACGGCGAGAACTGTGCCGCCGGTATGCCAGACCCGGCGCGCGATCTCGTCGACCACCCCGTAGTTGACGGCGTCGTCCGTCTTGTCCAACGTGACAGCGCCGGCCTCGTCGATGCTGCCCGGCACGGACTCGTCGATGTCGACGAAAACGGTGCCGACTGCTCCCATCGTCGCGGCGCGGGCGACGACCGCGAGGTCGGCGGAGGCCCGCGACTCCGACTCGCGTCGCCGGTAGAGCTCTTGGACGTCGCGCAGGGCGGCCGCGTTGAGCTCGTCCAGCACCGCGCGGGCCTCGTCCACGAGCTCGGCGTCGCTGCTCGCCTCCGGGTTGCCGGCGATGCCGGGCGCCGCTAGGTGCGGATAGGTGCAGACCGAGCGGAAGATCGCGTCGAGCGGCTCCGTCGCGGCGAGGATCAGCGGCACCCTGAGGCCGCCGAGCAGCGGGCGAAGCGCCTCGTCGATCCGGCGCGCGTACTGGCGCATGCGCACCTTCTGGCCTTCGGAGCCCTGCAGCCGCCCGCTCGGCGCGCGGTCGCGGATCGAGGACTTCCCGACGGCGCTCGCGACATCCTTCGGCATGTTCTGGACGTCGACCGGTCCCGGCTCGACGTCGGGCGCGACCTCGATCAGACGGACCGATCCCTGTGCGAGCGCGAGCAAGAGTGCGACTTCCGGGAACGTGACGGCGCGCAGCAGCGGCTTCACGTGGAAGCGGTCGGACACCTCGACCATCGCCACGAGCCGGTTCGGGAGCCGGAACGTCGTCAGTGCCTCTGACGTCACGAAAACGGCGAGGCTCCTGCCCTGGAACCGCCAGAACTGATCGTCGTCGACGAGGTCGTCCAGCTCCTCGCGGATCTCCGCGACGTCGGCCTTCGCGACTCCGGCGTCGACGAGCTGCCGCTCGGCCTCGGCGGCGAGATTGCCGAGCTGGATCCGCTCCGCCTCGCCGTTCGAGACCGGATCGGTCGGCACGTAGATCGAGACGCTCGCGGGCTCACGGTGGTCGAGCAGCCGATCGACCTGGGGACGAGTCGGGATGTCGACGTGCAGGTTCACCGGGTGAATTCTGCAACTCCGGCGCCTTCCGTGCCGCCGACGCTGCGACACTGTTGCGCGCGGCGGGGTGCCGGAGCGGTCGAACGGGGCGGTCTTGAAAACCGTTGAGCCTCACGGCTCCGTGAGTTCGAATCTCACCCCCGCCGCCTCTTGGTTGCGCGGACTCCCGCCCCCAAGCGGCATGCGCGCATCCAAGTGGTTCGCCGTGTTTACCGTTCTAGACCGCTAGAAATTGCCTCTGGCCGGCGCGCGCAGGACTGCCGCGCACTTTGGCCTCCGGCGTCACCTGTGGCGCTTAGTGATGGCCCCGCGTCGTTCGTGCGCTCGAGGGATCGTCCGGGTGTCACACGTACCAAGTGAGCAAACATCACTCACTACGGGTAATTGCGCGCAGCCTTCGATGCGCCTATGTTGCGGCTATCCCGAGCGTGGCCGCAGACGCTTGGTAGATCCAGAGGTCAGACGGGTGGACAGGCACAAGAGCCGTCCACCCCTACCTCGTTGGGCAGCAAGGCTAGTTAGGGCGGGGGCGCGGAAGCTTCGATCGCCCGATCGGCAACGACTTCGAACGGAAGGGGACTGCAAGGTTTCGGCGTCGGTCTCGATGCCAGCTTCGTTGAGGCGCTCGAGCAGACCTCCTCAGCGGCCCTTTCTGTCTGCGCCTTTACTAGGCGTTTACGCGGAGCCGGTCCGTGTCTTACAAGGCCGAAGAAGATGCGTTCGAGGATTCACGAGGGAACTGCGGCGGCTCCCTCATCCGGTCGAAGCGGTCGGTCTGAGCGTTCCTTCCGGCCGCTTCGACCTCCTCACGTGATCCGCGACCTCTCCGGGCTCGGCCGCCTCGGCATGCGGCCTTCCAGGAAAGACGGCGGGCGATCGGTGGTTCTACCGATGTGAGTTCGACCGCCCACATCGATCGACGGTGGAGGTCCAGATCACGCCAATCATCAACGGCGTCGCCGGCTGTCAGCACACCGCGACCTTCCGCAGAACGGGGCGTCGCGCGCAGTGCGCCTGCGGTTCCGGTACCGGAGTGAGGTCGACGGGTTGCGCCCGGATGTCGAACGAGATGCCCTGACCCGTCACAGGCCGTAGAGGACCTCGCTGTCAGCGACGCAACCCGCCGGTCCCGCGCGAATCTTCGACGCAGCGGGGCTCTTCGCCAAGCTTTTCACCGCTCGACCTTCGCAGCGGTGTGCGCCCATCTACCCGGTGCGTTCAAATCGCGCCTCGCGCGGCGGCTCGAGGATCCTGCTGTCCCTAGAGCGGTCGGCTTCAAGGCCCCGACGGAGAACCTGCTCCTGCAGCAGCTGCGCTGCCAGATCGTGCCGTCGCAGGCGATCAAAGGCTCGACATCCTCGCCGGCCCGAATCCGCTTGCGGCGGTCGGGAGGTCATCGCTCCGCACGCGATGGAGCTTCCTCTGAGCGGGCAGACAGGATCTCGAGCGCCTTCATGTGAACCCCGCGACCGGACAGGGCCCCCCGGCCGCGCGGATGGGATCCAAGAGACCCTCCCCCTATCTGCGGCAGCCGGCTCAGGATGACGGTTTCGCGGGAGAGCTGGATGACGCAACCTGATCCACTTCACCGCTGTAGCGTTCTCAGCCATGACGACGGGAGACGAGCTCCGCGGCCTGATGCGGCTCTGGCCGCACGGCGTGTCGATCCTCAGCGTCGACGTCGACGGCGACCGCATGGGGGTCACGGTCTCCTCCCTCGTCTCGCTCTCCCTCGAGCCTCCGCTGATCGGCGTGTCGATCGGCAAGGACGCCTCCTGTTACGAGCTCCTGCGCAGCGCCGACCGCTTCGCGGTCAGCCTCCTCGGTTCGGAGCAGGAGGAGCTCGCGCGCCGCTTCGCCGCCGGCTACCCGCCGATCGTCCACTGGCAGGGCGTGCCGACCCGCGAGGGACAGGTCGCGCCGCTGATCGAGGGCGCACTCGGCTGGATCGAGGCCGCGACGAAGACCGAGGCGGACGCCGGCGACCACACCTTCTTCATCGCCGACGTCCTCTCGATCGAGCACGGCCCTTCGGATCGGGCGCTCGTCTACCGCGAGAGCACCTACCACTCGGTCTAGTTCGCGGCAGGCAGGCCGGAGTTGGCGACCGCGATCAGCTGGTCCTCCGTCAGTCCGTGGGAGAAGAGCAGGAGGTACACGCTCTGATCACCGGGCTGGGGTAGCTGGACGTACAGCCGCGACTCCCCCGAGGAGTCGGGCTGGACGTAGTACCCCTGTCGCGAGCCGACGGTCACCGGGTCGCCGTTCGGGGCCGGATCCTCGCCGCTTGGCGAAATGAGGAAGAACGCTTCGACGCACCCTCCGGCGGCGGACGCCGCAGAGGCAAAGCCGTTGGCGCCGACCTGTAGAGAGCTCGTGGACGGGACGCAGGAGTCGGTCGACGCCTTAAAGCCGGCAGGAGTCTTGAAGTGGTAGCCGGAGAGCTGGATCGTCGCGCCGCTCAGAGCGACGTGGTGCTGCTGTCCATGCGACGGACTTGTGCGCCGACTCCCGTGGCCGATCGAGGAAAGGCCGACGACAGCCGCCGCGAGCGCAACGCCGACCAGCACGAACACGGCTCGCCGGCGCGGCGTCATCCGGCCACGCCGGGCGGCGCGAGGAGGGCTCGTGGCGAGGATCCCGTCGAGGATCCGCTCCTCCTCGCCTGCGTCGACGAAGGATTCCGTCCGGCCGAGCGCCTCCGGCTCGGCGGCGGAAAGACGTTCTAGCTCGTTACTGCCGTGCATCTGCGTGCCTCCTTGGGTTCAGCGAGGGAATCTCCTTCTGCTCGTCGGTCCGCTGGAGCTCGTCGCGCAGCCGGCGGCGAGCGCGGTGCAGGCGAACGCCGAACGCGACCCGGGTGACGCCGAGAACCTCGGCGGCTTCGACCGGGGTCAGCCCGTCCCAGGTGACGAGCCGGAGCAGCTCCCGGTCGGGCTCACGCAGCGCCGCGAAGGCCGCGAGGACCTCGTCGCGGGCGGCGATCGCCCCGGCGAGATCGGCGTCGCCGCTGCTGCCCTGCTCGGTCTCCAGGCGAAGCACGAGCGCATCGCGCCTCGTTTCGGAGCGGAACTGGCCCGCAATCACCTTGCGAGCAACGCCGAGCAGCCACAGCCGTGGCTCGGCCGGGACGCTGTCGAGCCGTCGCCAGGCGACGAGGAAGGTTTCGGCGGCGACATCCTTGGCGCGTTCGGGGTCGATCCGCGCGAGAGCAAAGCGCAGCACGGGCCGGAAGTTCTCCCGGTACAGCTGCTCGAACCGCTCCCGGTCATCCGCCATCGCTGAAGAGATGGCCGGCACAGCCCCGAAATTACAGTTCGGTCCCGTGATCGACGCGGTCGTCTTCGACCTCGACGGCGTGCTGCTCCAGTCCGAGGAGGTCTGGGACGCTGTGCGCGAGCGCTACGTGCGTGAACACGGCGGCCGGTACGACGCGGAAGTGCAGCGGGAGATGATGGGGATGAGCGCGCCGGAGTGGTCTCGGTACCTGCACGAGGAGGCCGGCGTCCAGGAAGACCCCGAGGACATCAACCGTGAGGTGGTCGAGCGGATGCTCGAGGCGTACAAGCGCGAGCTGCCGCTGCTGCCCGGCGCGGTCGAGGCGGTCCGACGAACGGCTGCGGCGTTCCCACTCGCGCTCGCGTCTTCGTCGAATCGCGCGATCTTCGAGGAGGTGCTGCAGCTCGCCGGGATCGAGGACTGCTTCCGCGCCACCGTCTCCTCCGAGGAGGTCGCGCGCGGCAAGCCCGTGCCGGACGTCTATCTCGAGGCGGCCCGGCGGCTCGAGGTCCCGCCGGAGAGGTGCGCCGCGGTCGAGGACTCGCACGCCGGGATCCGCTCGGCCAAGTCGGCCGGGATGCGGGTCGTCGCGATCCCGAACGCGAGCTACCCACCCGACCAGGAGGCTCTCGCGCTGGCCGACCTCACGCTTGGGTCGCTAGAGCAGCTGACGCCCGAGCGCATCGAAGGCGCGTAGCGCGGGCGCGACCGCCTGGTCGAAGTCCTCGTGGAACATCGTGAAGATCGTGACGTCGCGGAGCAACTCGTCCTCTCGCGAAGGCAAGCGTCGCCGGAGCGTGGCCTCCTCGACGAAGCCGAGCTTGCGCGGGACGCCGAAGCTCGCTTCGTTGTCCGGGTCGATCCGGATCTCGATCCGGTCCGCCCCGCACACCTCGAAGCCGACCCGCGTCAGCGCCGCGCTCGACTCGGTCGCGATCCCCTGCCTCGTCGCGCTCGCGCGAATCCAGTAGCCGATCTCGAGCCCGCCGGGCCCGATCCGCGGATGCAGGCCGCCGCCGCCGAGGAGCTGGCTCTCGCTGCTGTCGAAGAAACCGCAGACGTACTGCTCGTCGGAATCGAAAGCCGCACGGAAGCGACGACAGAGCGCATAGCTGTCTTCAATCGACTGCGGAAGCGCGTCCGCCCACGGCATGAAGGTCTTCAAATGCTCGATGCTCGAGTTCAACGCGTCCGACAGCAACGCGGCGTCCGCCGGCTCGTAGCAGCGGATCACGAGGCGCTCCGTCTCGATCCGGTACGGAGCCGGCAGGCCCTCCCAGCTCACGACACGCGCCCGACGAGCACGCAGCCGTTGTGCCCGCCGAGGCCCATCGCGTTCGAGAGCGCGACGTCGACCTGCGCCTGCCGCGCCTCGTTCGGTACGTAGTCGAGGTCGCACTCGGGATCGGGATGGACGTAGTTCATCGTCGGCGGCAGCACCCCGTCGCGGATCGCGAGGACGCACATCATGGCCTCGACCGCACCGGCCGCACCGAAGCAATGGCCGGTCACGGACTTCGTCGAGGAGACCGCGAGCTTGTACGCGTGCTCGCCGAAGACCTCCTTGATCGCCCGCGTCTCGGCCGCGTCGCCGAGAGGCGTCGACGTGCCGTGGGCGTTGATGTAGCCGACCTGCTCGGGCTCGACCTCCGCCCGCTCGAGCGCCCGTCGCATCATCTCCGCGACGCCGACGGACTCTGGATCGGGCTGCGCCAGGTGGTGCGCGTCGTTCGACATCCCGTAGCCGAGGATCTCGGCGTAGATCGTCGCGCCGCGGCGCTCGGCGGCCTCGAGCTCCTCCAGCACCAGCACGCAGGCGCCCTCCCCCATCACGAAGCCGGCGCGCGTCGCGTCGAACGGCCGCGACGCCCGAGGCGGGTGCTCGTCCTCGGCGGCAAGGCCGCGCATCGCGCAGAAGCCGG
>DATFSG010000300.1:0-3545 GCA_035262765.1 Gaiellaceae bacterium
GCGCTCGGGATCAACAGCGTCGCGATGGTCGTCGGCTCCTTCTTCGGGCTCGTGCTCGGCGGGCTGCTCGCCCCGGTTCAGTGGCATCTCGTCTTCGTCATCTCGGTGCCGATCGGGCTCTTCGCGACGGTCTGGTCGTACCGCTCGCTCCGCGAGCTCGGCGTCAGCAGGCCGGGTCGGGTCGACTGGTGGGGCAACCTCACGCTCGCGGCCGGGCTCATCCTGCTGATGATCGGCATCACCTACGGGATCCAGCCGTACGGCGCGCACACGATGGGGTGGACGTCGCCTCTCGTGCTCGGGTGCCTCCTCGGCGGCGCCGCCGTGCTCGCGCTCTTCTGCTGGATCGAGACGCACGTCGACGAGCCGATGTTCCATCTCGAGCTGTTCAAGATCCGGGCGTTCGCTGCCGGGAACCTCGCCGCCCTGCTCGCGGCGATGGCGCGCGGCGGGCTTCAGTTCATCCTCATCATTTGGCTGCAGGGGATCTGGCTTCCCGAGCACGGCTACGGCTTCGCGTCGACGCCGCTCTGGGCCGGCATCTACATGCTTCCGCTGATCCTCGGCCTGCTGATCGCGGGGCCGACGTCTGGCTGGCTCTCGGACCGCTTCGGCGCGCGGCCGTTCGCGACCGGCGGAATGCTCGTCGCGGCCACGAGCTTCGCGCTCCTGATCGCGCTGCCCGTGAACTTCGGCTATCCCGAGTTCGCGCTGATCCTCTTGCTGAACGGGATCGGCATGGGGCTCTTCCAGTCGCCCAACACGGCCGCTGTGATGAACAGCCTGCCTCCGTCCCAGCGCGGTGCCGGTGCCGGGATGCTCGCGACCTTCAACGTCTCGTCTAGCGTGCTCTCGATCGGCGTCTTCTTCACGCTGATGATCGTCGGCCTCGCGAGCGGTCTCCCGCACACGATGCAGTCGGGTCTCGTCGCGCACGGTGTCTCGCCGGTCGACGCGACGCGCATCTCGCACCTGCCGCCCGTCGCCACGCTCTTCGCCGCCTTCCTCGGCTACAACCCGGTGAAGACGCTGCTCGGGCCGCACGTCCTCCACGGGCTCGCGCCGGCGCAGGCGCAGACACTTACCGGCCGCGGCTTCTTCCCACATCTCATCTCGAGCCCGTTCCACACCGCACTCGACTACGCGTTCGCGTTTGCGATCGTTGCGTGCCTGGTCGCCGCGGTCGCGTCGCTGATGCGCGGCGGCAAGTACGTTCACGTCGAGGAGGTTGCAGTGGATCCGCTGGAAATCGAGGTGGCGGCGTGAGCGCGACCGACAGCTCGCTCCGCATCGGCGAGGTCGCGCAGCGCGTCGGCGTCACGCCGCGCACGATCCGCTACTACGAGGAGCTCGGCCTGCTCGGCTCGGGGAACCGCGAGAAGGGCGCCCACCGCACGTACGCGGAGGCCGACGTCGCGCACCTGCAGGAGCTGATCCGGCTGCGCGACCTGCTCGGCCTCACGCTCGAGGAGCTCGTCGAGCTCGCGGAGGCCGAGGAGGCGCGTGCCGCGCTACGCGGTCGCTGGGAGGAGGATCCGAGCGACGAGGAGCGGCTTCGCATCGTCGAGGAGGCGATCCCGCACGTCGAGCGGCAGCTCGCGCTCGTGCGCAGCCGCCAGCAGACCCTCGCCGAGTTCGCCGACGAGCTCCAGGACAAGCTCGCGCGTCTCCGGCGACGCCGTCGCGAGCTGTCGCGCTAGTCGACCGGGACGAGCGTCCGGTCGAACTTCTCGTGCGCCTCGCTCCAGAGCAGCTCGCTCCACGGACTCGGCAGGGGCGCGACCCGCAGCGCGCGCGTCTTCTCGGCTTCTAAGTTCGCCTTGGCCAAGCCGTAACGCGAGCGGGCGAGGTTGCCGCGCACAGTCAGCTTGAGCCCTTGCGACTCGGAGCGAAGGCGGATCGCGGCCGAGCGGGCGACGCGGGCGTCGTTCAGCGGAGCCACGGCTCCAGCTCCTCCTCGAGCTCGCGGCAGCCGCGCGGCGCGACGATCGTCCGCCGCAGCTTCCGTCTCTCGACGACGCAGATCGTCGGCACCTCGACGATCCGGAACTTCTCGGCGAGGTCGGGGCGCCGGTCGATCGAGACGCGCACGAGGTCGAAGGTCTCGTGGTTCTTGCGCCGTTGCAGCACCTGCGCGATGAAGCCCTCGACGCGTCGGCAGCGCCCCGAGAGCGGCGAGTAGAAGAAGACGAGCCGCGGCCGCTGCTCCGGCCGGGCGGCAGGCTGCTGTTGCGGGACGCTCGCCACCCCCCCCTCTTACCCAGGGGCGGGTCGTCTTGAACCAGCGTTCAGGCGGAGCGCTCGGCAGAAACGAGCAGGATCGCGCCGAACGGCTCGTCGGTGCCGGGCAGGCTCTCGAGTGGCGCGACGACGACCTTGACGTGGACGGGCTTCCCGCGCCGGTCGTGGCCGTCGAGCTCGATGTCTGCTCCCTTCTCGCCGGCGAGAACGCGGCGGATCGGGTCGCGCAGCCGCTGCACAGGGATGCCGATGTCGAGGTTGAGGAGGTGCTCGCCCTCGACCTCGTCGTCGCGGAGACCCCAGAGGTCGGTGGCCCGGCGGCTCCAGGCCAGGATCCGCAGCGTGCGGTCGACGACGACGACGCCCTGCTGGATCCCCGAGAAGACGGAGGCGAGGAACGTGTTTGCCTGCAGCGTCTCGTCAGTCCGCTCGCGAAGCTCGTCGTTCATCGTCTCGAGCTCCTCGTTGGTGGACTGGAGCTCCTCGTTCATGGTCTCGAGCTCCTCGTTGGTGGACTGGAGCTCTTCGTTCGTGGTCTCGAGCTCTTCGTTGGTGGACTGGAGCTCCTCGTTCGTGGTCTCGAGCTCCTCGACCGTCGACTGGAGCTCCTCGTACGCCGTCTCGAGCTCGCGCTTCGCCTTCTCGAGGTCCTCCTCGAGCGCGCGGTGCTCGGTCGCGTCGACATAGCTGACGATGACACCCGCGAACTGCTCGCCCCGCAGCGCCAGCGGATCGAGCTGGACGTCGAGCGTGCGCGGCTCGTCGTTGCCGCGCTGCCACTGGACGTCGCGGCGCACCACCGGCAGCTGGTCGTTCCGTACTTCGTCGATCAGCGAGCGGAGCTCGAGCGGACGGTAGGAGAGCTCGAGATCCTGGAGCGAGCGCCCGACGTCGCGGTGCCGGAGCGAGAACAGCGTCCGCGCGGCCTGGTTGATCCCGGCGACCAGGTTCTGTTCGTCCACGACGACCTGCGCGGTCGGCGCGTGCTCGAACGCGGCCTCGCCGAGGTCGGGTACCCCGGGCTCGGGGCGGTCCGCCACGGGCAGCCTGGGCAGCCGGAACGTCGGGTCGGCGGAGCCGTCCTTCATGAAGACGCGCCGCTTCAGGTTGTACGGCACGAAGAAGTTGCGCCCGCTCTGCAGCGCCTCCGCTTTGCCCACGACGAGAAAGCCGCCGCGATTGAGCGCGAAGTAGAAGTTCGCGAGGATTCGCTGCTGCAGCTCGGGACCGAAGTACATGAGCGTGTTGCGCGAGACGAGCAGGTCGACCCGCGAGATCGGCGGGTCGCGGTGCAGGTCGTTGCG
>DATFSG010000301.1:0-11532 GCA_035262765.1 Gaiellaceae bacterium
GTCAGCCGCGAGCGCTGATAGTCGTCCTCGACGACGAGTGCGACCGGATGTGGCTCATGCATGCGCCCATTCATACGTCATCCGGCAGACTGCGCACACGATGGAAGAACCGAAACTCGACGAAGCGACGGCCGAGCGGATCGAGCAGCCGGTCGACGCCGAGGCCGAGCACGAGACTCGTCTGACGCCCGCCGAAGCGGTCGCGCGGATGAAGATCAACGTCCCGGTGCGCGGCGACCGGAAGCTCCGGACGCTGATCGAGCGGGTCAACGCCGACAACGAGCTCAAGGGCTGGTGGCACGTCTCGAACGTGAACGCGGTCTCCCGGATGGCGATCAACGACCACTCCTGGGTGCACATCCAGATCGTCACGAACATCGCGCTGAAGCTCCTCCGCCAGCTGACGAAGCACGGCGTCGAGCCGGGAGTGGTGCGCGACTTCGGGCTGGAGCAGGACGATGCGGAGGTCGTCGTCGTCCTCGCCGCGCTCTTCCACTGCGTCGGCATGTCGATCCACCGGCACGGCCACGAGGACTTCTCGCTCTTCCTCGCCGAGCCGAAGATGCGGGAGCTACTCGACGGCCTCTACGACGAGCCCGACAAAACGGTGATCGTGTCCGAGGCGCTGCAGGCGATCATCAGCCACCGCGCCGACGGCGAGCCGCTCACCGTCGACGCCGGCATCGTCCGCGTCGCCGACGCGCTCGACATGGCGAAGGGCCGCTCGCGGATCCCGTTCGAGAAGGGCAGCGTCTCGATGCACTCGCTCTCGGCGGCGGCGATCGAGGACGTGACGATCTCGGACGGCGAAGACCGGCCGGTCAAGATCGAGATCCGGATGAACAACAGCTCCGGGATCTTCCAAGTGGACGGGCTCCTGAAAGCGAAGCTGCGCGGCAGCGGCCTCGAGCCCTACGTCGAGGTCGTCGCGCACATCGACACCGAGACCGAGCAGCGCCTCGTGCCGATGTACCGACTCGAGATCTGAGTCCCGCGCGCGGCCCGGCTACACTGGCCGCCGACCCGTTGCGGGGTCGTCTAATGGTAGGACGCCTGACTCTGGATCAGGAAGTTGGGGTTCGAATCCCTGCCCCGCAGCCTCAAGGAAAGCCCGCTCAGGCAGGCTTTTTGTTTGCTCAGATGCATACGCCCAAGGTCATAGCAGGGCGTTTGGTAAGAGTCTTGGTAAGTCCAGCTTCCCGGAGCACGAAAACGGCCCCTCTCGGGGCCACAAGTAGTACGAATCGGGTCACGATCTAATCCTTCTTGTCCAACCGGA
Organism: Gaiellaceae bacterium; assembly: GCA_035262765.1. Lineage (GTDB taxonomy): Bacteria > Actinomycetota > Thermoleophilia > Gaiellales > Gaiellaceae > Palsa-739. The sequence continues at coordinate 1,280 of DATFSG010000301.1, forward strand.
CGCTGCTACGAACCGAGGAGCAGATAGGACTGCCACAACAGTACGACGACTACCAGGAGCGTCAGGACGGTCCCACTGACTGCCCAGACCCGATTCCCTGCTCTCTCAGCCATGGTTACGGTATCGGCTGCGAGCGCAAGGCCGTAGCTGACCCACGTGGATCATCCGGCGCGGATGACTCGCGCTGGGCAGAGCCTTGACCACTGCCGAGCTTCGCGGGACGATTTCGTAGATGCGGCGACTCGTAGCAGCACTGATTGTTGGGATCGCGCTATTCGGGGCTGTCTACCTCGGCTCGCGCAACCTTGGCGGTTCCGTCGTCCGATGCATCGACGGTCCGTACATGACGCTCGGGGGACGGCCGCCGAATCCGTGTCGCACAGGCTTACGCCCCGCGCTCTTCGCACATAGCCAGGCGGGATGGCAGATTCCCGTCTCGGTCTTGATCGGCGTCCTCGGCGCGGCCGGTGGCTCGGTAGTCCTCCGGACCCGTCCAAAGCCGCCGCTAGGCAACGCGACGCAGACCGCGTAGCTTCCTACGCCGCCTCGACCTTCGGCATCCCGACGAACGGCGACTCGTCCTCCTCATCAAGGCGTGTTTACTCGCCTGACAGCGGGTGATGATAAGTCCGAGTCACTCGGACTCCTTCCTCGTCCCCCTCTGTCGAGGACGACGACTGAGAACGGCCTCGGCGACCGGGAGGAGCTGGGGCCGTTCTTGCTGGTTTAGTGCTCTGCGAACTGGGCAGCCGATCAAGTCGGGACGAGACACCCTCGGCCTGCTGCCTCGTGAGTCGTCGGGTGAGATTCATCGGTGAGCGCGTCGTGTGGGTCGATTCGGGATACCGGGTCGACCGCGAGGTCATCCGCGGCCAGATCCGTTTTGTCGTCGTCACCGCGCGGGGAGTTCAGCTCTACTGGTTTGCCGACCCTCATCATGCATCTACGGGGGCCTGGACCTGGGTGATGTCACGCCCGGCAACACCGCCTCGAAGAGCTTCACTGTCACGAACAGCGGTAACGGCTCCACCGGCAACTTGGAGTTCAAGTTCATCGACGCCGGCGACGGCTGGTCAATCGCCAACGACACCTGCTCGGACAGCCCGCTGGCACCGAGCGCGACTTGCACGTTCGACGTCCACTTCACGGCACCCGCCGGGTGCTCGTTGGCCACGGGCCCCCACACGTTCATCTCGCTTACGACCACCCCGGTCGTGGACGGGGGATTCGTCAACATGGTGGTGACCGCCAACTGCCCCGGTAATCCCTAGCGGCTGCGTTGCTTTCGATAGGCGAGCCGACAACCTCACGGAGCGGGCTGGTCACAACCGACCGGCCCCATCCGCCCACACCCCGGCAAGGTCACGAGGGCGGCGTTCCCTAGGACTCCTGGGCCGCCCTGCAAGACACGATTTTGAACGCACCGTGCAAAGCGGCGCACACCGCTGCGAAGGTCGAGCGGCGAAGCACTTGGCGAAAGGCCTTGCGTTGTTGAAGATTCGCGCGGAACGGCGGGTTGCGTCATCGACGGCGAGATCCTCTGCGGCCTGTGGCGGGTCAGGGCGTCTCGCTCGACATCCGGGCGCGACCCGCCGACCTCAAGCCACTCTCGAACCGCGGGCCTTCATCGGCCTTACCGAGCGTTTACGCCTAGCGGGTTCGTCGCTTTACAAGAGCGAGGACGATGCGACTAGGGGCACGGGAGGGAAACGCGGCGTCTCCCTCCGTCCAGTCGAAGCGGTCGTGCGGCGGGCCTCCACCCGGCCGCTTCGACTCCCTCATCTATGGGCAGCACGACCGTTGGCCCAAGCGGCGCAGCAAAGAGAAAGCCCCCGCCATAGCGAGGGCCTCCCCCGGATGGTCTAACGGTTGGAGCGACTTGCCCGGAGCGTGTTCTAGCTCGCGCGGTTGCTTCCTTCGACCCGCGGCACAACAGTCGGGCGCACTCGCCGTAACAGCCTGGCGCAGGATCTCCACGGCCTCCCGCTCCCCTGCGCACAGGCTTGCCAACGCTGCGAGTGCGAGCTGCGACTCCTGCGGGTGAAGCGTCCACGTGCCGTCCCTTGAGATGTCACGAACGGATGTTCGCACACCCACTCTTTGCACAGGCTTTACGTGAATCCCGAGAGCCAACCCCGGCGAGCGGGCAAGCAATCGACCGAATGCGTGCCCGCGGCTTACGCTCGGGCGGACGAAGGGAGACAAGCACTCATGGGTAGAAAAACACTCGCGCTTCTGGTCCTGGCGATGGCCATCCCCGCAACCGCGCTGGCGGCGAAGCCGACGAAGTCGCCCAAGCCGACTAAGAGCAACACCCCGACGGTGACGTACGTGCTGAAAGGGACGCTCTCGAACTTCACGGCCGCCTCTAGCACGGCTGACGGGTCGATCGCGATCCATGTCACCCACTCGAACCTTCACGGCCGTGCGCTGAAGGGCATGGATCTCACCTTCGCGGTCTCCGCGAAGACGGCAACCACGCTCAACGGTACGGGGACGATCAGCAACGGCGCCCGCGGCATCGTCAAGTTCCGCGCCGCCAAGAACATGACCGTCAAGGGATTAGTGACCGAACTGACCGCCTCGACTCCGATGACCGCCTTCCAGGTCATCGCTCACTGAGGCCAACGCTCCATTCTGAGAGGAAGCGGAGCCGCGATGGTTCCGCTTCCTTCATCTCACCGGCTTGCTGCGACGCCTAAGGCTCCGGCAAAATCGATCAGGCTCGGCGCGGCGACCAGCCGACTACGCTGACAGAGAAAGCGCGGAATCGTCGTCTCGGGGAAGAAAGCTAGCGCCGTCAGGCTTGGGCTCATGCGCAAGAGCAGCTCGCACGAGACCGCGCAGGCCGCTCACGATTCCGGCCGCGAGCCAGAGCACGGAGAGCAAAGCGGCAAACGCGCCGAGCGCACCCACGACGAGAGACACTCCAACCGCCGCGCCCATCGGATGCCCGGGAGATTACGCCGCCTGCGTGGCGATTGGTAAGACCTTGGTAACTCGCGCCCACCAAGGGGCACCAAGCTGGACGGGAGCGACTTGTGTACTTCGCGGCAACCATGCGCCCTTAGTGGTCAGCCACGGTCGCGGCGAGCGCTTGGGTCTTCCTCTGGATCAGGAAGTTGGGGTTCGAATCCCTGCCCAGCAGCTAGAGAAAAGCCCCGCAAGTCCCGGGCTTTTCTCGTTCACAAAGAGCGCGAGCGTCAGCGCGGTGGCCCTGTAGAAACGCCCTCGTTGGGGTTGTAGGGCGTGCCTGGACAGCGACCCCAGAGGCCGAGGTGGTGACTGCGTGCGTGAAGCGCCAGCCGCGTGAGCTTGGCGGCGTAGCGCCCCCTGCGGCCCTCGTAGAAGTAGGGCGCCGCCGCTCCGACAGCGACCAGGCGCACGTTGATGTTGAGCCCGTCACGGCGGCGGATGACGTAGCGCAACAGCCGTCCGTAGCTATCGACCGAATCGGTCTTCGGTTCGCTCGTGAGCCGCACGGCGGTTCCCGGCGGCAGTAGGCGCTTGGTAACCGTAGACGCCTTCTTGCCGTAGCACTCAGGATGGGAGTAGACCTCGGGGGTGTCGATCTGAACGAGTCGCACCCTCGCGCCGTTCGTGAGGTCGACGGTATCGCCGTCCGCGACATGATCGATGCGCAATACCGTCGACATGGCCGCGGCAGTGGACGAGGCCGACGTGCCCATGAGGACAAGCGAGCCGACAACGAGCACGAGGAGGATCAGCACACGCATCAGTCCGAGCATCGTCAGCGCACGGCGAGCACTTGACCATGGATCAGGAAGTTGGGGTTCGAATCCCTGCCCGCAGCTAAGAGAAACGGCCGCCCTGAGCGTGCCCTTCGCGTCTCCGAGTCGATTGCTGGCAACGGTCGGAGAACGATGCGAAATCCCCTCCGAATCCCCCACCGCGGGTTAGTCGCCGCGTGCCACCATTCGCGAACTGTGGCCGGCGTCGTGTGGACACTCAGAGAAGGCAGCCCTAACCACTTCCAAGGGCCGGTGCTCATGATCGGCTACCGCTCGACCCATCCCGTGCGAGAACCGGGCCTCGGCGACGTGGTCGAGTTGCCGGACGGATCAGGCCCATGGCGCGTCGTCGACTGGAAGATGGCGAACCGGACGGCCTCACCGCGGAACGTGCTCGTCGTCGAGTCCGTCGGCGACTAGGGCGTGAGAGTGAACGGCGCCCCAGTCGGAGGGTGAAGCATCCAGGGCGCCGCTCGAACTCTCGGTGCGCAGGAGTACGCACTTCGACGCTAACCCGGCCCGTGGGGACAGAGGGGCTGCGGTCCGGTTACGGCCCGGCAAACACGTCCAAACGGGTCAAACGGACGTGAGTCGCCGGCTGCCACGCTGATGGCGATGGGTCAGGTCGTTTGGAGCGTGCGGGAAGGCCGGAGCGGTGAGTTCGACGCGCCGGAGATCATGAGCGGTTACCGCTCCGCGAGCGCTGTGCGCGAGCCGAAGCTCGGTGACGTCCTGCACCTGCCCGACGGATCGGGCCCGTGGCGCGTCGTCGATTGGGTCATGGGTGACCGGCTCGACTCGCCGGAGAACGTGCTCATCGTCGAGCTCTTCGGCGACTGAGCGCCGCTACCCCGTCCCGAGATCCGAGGCCTTGAAGGTCGCCTTCTTCAGGGAGTGGCAGATCAGTTGCGTGAACGGACTCGTGCCGTTGACCTTCATCGTGAGCTGCTTGCCGCTCAGGAACGCTCCCGGACCGTGTGACGTCCCCTGAACCGTCTTGGTGTACGAGCACGCCTGCGGGCCTTTCGCCTCGCTGACGATCTTGCTGCCGCCGCTGGTCAAGAGCTTCGCCGGGATCGGGACGGGCGAGACGACCGTCAGGTAGATGCCCTGCGTGAAGCCTTTGCTTCCGGTCGGCGTGATGACGTACGTGTGGCTGTTGGCCGAGCTTCCGCCACCACCGCCGCCGCAGCCCGCGAGAACGAGGACTGCGGCGCAGGCGATGACGGCGACAGCGCTAGCCGCTATGCGTGTGGACAAATTCCGCGTCCTCCGTGGGCCAACCGTAGTCGGCCTCGGCGGTGAGGGGGCTCGAGGCGTCGTCGGACGGCTCGTAGACGTGCCCGAGATCGGAGTTGATCTCTTCGACCTCGGCCCGTAGCGGGAGGTCGTCAACCTCCGTCTCCGCGTCCGGCGTCCGGGTCGGCAGCCGGAACGCCTCCGGGTTGGCCCGCGCGCGCTCCGTCACGAAGACCACGCCGTAACCGACGCCCGCCAGCAGCAGGCAGAGGATCGCCGCGCCGATCCCTTCCGTCATCCACAGGACACCGAAGCCGAAACCGACTACGCATCCGAAATACCGCAACGAGATGTCCATCGTGTGCCTCCTCGGAGTGAGCCTTGCCCGACGACGATTCGCGGCCGGACGGCGGACACCTGCAAAGGGCTGATGGCTCAGGCGGCGAAAGCCGCACGATGAAGCAAACGACCTACACGATCGCAGCCCTGTTCGTGTTCTTGACGATCGCTGCCCTGATCGTCTTCTCGGCGGTCACCATGGGCGCCGTCGCCGGCGCCTAGGACGCTGTGATCTCGTCCCTGAGCTTGTCCTGAAACTCGCTGAGCTGCGGATCCGCGTCCGCGCTTTCAGATAGCCCCCAGAGCGCGTCGAGGACGACGATCTTCCCCTTGCGGTCCAGATTCACCGGCCGCGAGGCCCCAATCGCGTCGAGGACGCGGATGACGAAGTCGCCACTCCCCCGGCTTCGGATCTCTGCCAGGAGCAGGCCACGCGCGGCCCACGAGATCACAACCGCGCCGTAGCGAGTCGAGACGGTCACGTCGGAGCCGCGGTCGGCCGGCGCCCGCGCACTCCACCGTCGTTGATTCAACGCAGTACGTCGGACGGCACTAGGGTGACCGCGTGAAGGCGCTCGTCAAGGCCGAGGCGGCCGTCGGCTTGTGGCTCCAGGACGTCCCCGCGCCCGAGATCGGGATCAACGATGTCCTGATCCGGGTGCACAAGACCGGCATCTGCGGCACCGATCTGCACATCTACGACTGGGACAAGTGGGCACAGGGGACGATTCCGGTGCCGATGGTGATCGGACACGAGTTCGTCGGCGAGATCGTCGAGATCGGCTCGAACGTCAGCGACTTCCAGATCGGCGACCTCGTCAGCGGCGAGGGACACGTCGTGTGCGGACGCTGCCGCAACTGCATGGCCGGACGCCGGGAGCTCTGCGCGCACTCGATCGGCCTCGGCGTCCAGCGTCCCGGCGCGTTCGCCGAACTCGTCGCGCTCCCGATGACGAACGTCTGGCACCAGAAGCCGGGGATCGACGAGGACGTTGCCGCGATCTTCGACCCGTTCGGGAACGCGGTGCATTCCGCCCTGATGTTCCCGGTGCTCGGCGAGGACATCCTGATCACCGGGGCCGGCCCGATCGGCTGCATGGCGGTCGCGGTCGTGCGCCACGCGGGCGCGCGCCACATCGTCGTCAGCGATCCCAACCACTATCGCCTCGACCTGGCGCTCAAGATGGGCGCGACGGTGGCGGTCGACCCGACCGAGCGCGAGCTCTCCGACGTCGAGCGCGAGCTCGGCATGACAGAGGGCTTCGACGTCGGGCTCGAGATGTCGGGCAACCCCGTGGCGCTGCGGACGATGATCGACGCGATGTCGCACGGCGGCTGCATCGCGCTGCTCGGGATTCCCAACGGCAAGGTGAAACTGGATCTGAACCCGGTGATCTTCGACATGCTGACGCTGAAAGGGATCTACGGGCGCGAGATGTACGAGAGCTGGTACCAGATGACCGTGCTCGTCGAGTCGGGCCTCGACCTGACCCCGGTGATCACGCACCGCTTCTCGTACCGCGACTTCGAGGAGGCGTTCGCCGTCGCCCGCTCCGGGCAGTCGGGCAAGGTCGTCCTCGACTGGACACAAATCGAGGAGGACTGATGTACGGGACGCTGCGCGACGATCTGGTGGGAACTCTGGCCGAGGTGCGCGAGGCCGGGCTCTACAAGTCCGAGCTCGAGATCACGACGCCCCAGGGCGCGCACGTCGACGTGACCGGGCGCGGCGAGCTGCTCAACCTCTGCGCGAACAACTACCTCGGGCTGGCCAACCACCCCGCGATCGTCGAGGCCGCCCACGAGGCACTTGACCGCTGGGGCTACGGCATGGCCTCCGTGCGCTTCATCTGCGGCACGCAGGCCCTGCACGGCGAGCTCGAGGAGCGCCTGTCCGAGTTCCTCGGGACCGACGACACGATCCTCTACAGCTCCTGCTTCGACGCGAACGGCGGCCTGTTCGAGGCGCTGCTCGGCGAGGAGGACGCGGTCATCTCCGACCAGCTCAACCACGCCTCGATCATCGACGGGATCCGGCTCTGCAAGGCGCGCCGGCTGCGCTACGCAAACGGCGACATGGACGAACTCGAGGCACGGCTCGAGGAGTCGGCCGACGCTCGCCACCGGCTGATCGCGACGGACGGCGTCTTCTCGATGGACGGCTACCTAGCCCAGCTCGGTCGGATCTGCGAGCTCGCCGAGCGCCATGACGCGCTCGTCATGGTCGACGACTCACACGCGGTCGGCGTCGTCGGCCCAGGCGGCCGCGGCACGCCCGAGCACCACGGCGTCATCGAGCGCGTCGACATCCTCACCGGCACGCTCGGCAAGGCGATCGGCGGCGCGAGCGGTGGCTACGTCTCCGGTCGGCGCGAGATCATCGAGCTCCTCCGCCAGCGCTCTCGCCCCTATCTCTTCTCGAACAGCCTGGCCCCGCCGGTGGTCGCGGCCAGCGTCCGGGCGCTCGAGCTGATCGAGACCTCGGCCGAGCTCCGCGACCGGCTGCGCGAGAACACCGCTCACTTCCGCGCACGCATGACCGAGCTCGACTTCGACGTCCTTCCGGGGGAGCACCCGATCGTGCCGGTGATGATCGGCGACGAGGTCGAAGCCGCGGCCTTCTCCGCGAGGCTGGTCGATCTCGGCGTCTACGCGGTGAGCTTCTCCTTCCCGGTCGTCCCGCGGGGCACCGCCCGGATCCGTACGCAGATGTCCGCAGCACACTCGGTCGCAGACCTCGACTTCGCCGTCGAGCAGTTCGCGGCCGCGCGTGCCGCCGCCTGAGAACTGCGGAGAAGTACCGAGAGCTCGTCCCGGTCGGCCCGGATTCCGGCGGCGGCGTTGGCGCCGATCATCCGCGCAATGCCACCGGAACCCAAGGAGCAACCATGAAGCTCTCGCTACTCACAATCGCCGTCGCCGCAGCGATCTGCGCCGCCGTCTTCGGCACCGGCCGCGCGCTGGCGACCACCTCCCACCACGCCACCAAGACCGTGACGATCTCCATGCATGACCCGGGCTGCCACTGGTTCAAGGTGCACGGCAAGTTCGTCAAGACGGACACCGTCAAGGCGAGTCACGTCAAGCTCGTCGACATGGACGAGGCCGCGCTCAAGGTCGCCTCACGCCACGGCATGAAGCACATCCCGGTCGGCAAGTCGATCGTCGTCGGCCGCGGAAACTACGTGATCATGATGGTCGGCCAGGCACCCGACGACAACTACCTCAAGCTCACCGTCCGCTAGTTGACGGCGCGGCGGTAGAAGCCCTTGGCGCCGACGGTCAGCAGGACGCTGACGGCGAAGATCAGCACGACGATGCAGACCCAGGGCGGGATGTGCGGCACCTGGGGCACCATCGCGCCGCGCAGCGACTCGCTCACATAGGTCATCGGATTGCAGGCCGTGACGATCTGGAACCAGCGAATCTGACTGAGCGACGGCCAGGGGTACTGGCTGCAACCGGTGAAGAGCAGCGGCGTGAAGACGAGCGAGAAGAGCAGGGTGATCCGCTCCGGCCGCACGAGCGTCCCCATCAGCAGGCCGAAGCCGGCACCGACGAGGGCTCCGAGCAGCAGGCCGGCGAGAAAGAGCGGGAAACCGGCCCAGCGCCACGGGATCGAGCCGAGCACGACGATCCCGACCGGGATCATGATCGACGTCGCGATCAGCGAGCGCACCACGGCGAAGAGCACCTTCTCGCCCACGACGAACGAGGTCGGCATCGGCGCGAGCAGCCGATCCTCGATCTCCTTCGTCCAGCCGAACTCGGCGACGAGCGGGAACGCGAGCGCCTGGAGTGCCGTGATCACGGCGGTCAGCGCGAGCAGGCCGGGAAAGAGCAGATCCGAGTAGCCGGGTTGCGTGTAGCCGAGGGTGCCGAGCACCTTCCCGAACACGAAGAGCAGGAACAGCGGCTGCAGGATCACCTGGGCGAGGAAGACGTGGAACTCGCGCGAGGTGACGTAGAGATCGCGGTAGAGGACGGCCCAGAAGGCGCGCCACTGCGTCCCCTGCTCGAATGACGGCGCCGCGACCGCGCTCATCGCAGCGACCGTCCGGTGAGGTGGATGAAGACGTCCTCCAGGGTTGGCGTCCCGAGCTTCACGTCCTGAAGCGCGAGACCGTGCTCGTGGAACACCGAGGCAGCCGGCGCGACGGAGAGCGCCGCGTCGCCCGTCAGGTACAGACGCACGCGAAGCGGCTCCGACTCCGAACCGCCGTTCTCGGCGGCGAGGTGCACCGTCTCGACCGACTCGACGCCCGCGAGGGCTCCGAGCGCATCGACCACAGCTCCGTCGGCGGGCTGATCCGCGGTCAGCTCCAGCGTTCCCTCGCCCTCGAGTGAGCTGATCAGCGCGTCGGGCGTATCGAGCGCCAGAAGGCGGCCGTGATCCATGATCCCGACTCTGTCGGCGAGCAGCGCGGCCTCGTCCATGTCGTGCGTCGTGAGGATGAGGGTCACGTCCGAGTCGCGCAGCTCGCGCAGGCGATCCCAGACGAAGAGCCGGGCGGCCGGGTCGAGCCCGGTCGAGGGCTCGTCGAGGAAGAGCACACGCGGTGAGTGCATGAGCGCGCGGGCGATCATCACGCGCTGACTCTGTCCGCCGGAGAAGAAGTCCGGTTTGTCCTTGGCGCGGTCGAGCAGGCCGAACTGGTCGAGCAGCTCGTCGGCCCGCTCCTCGCGCTCGCGCGCCGGGACGCCGTGGTAGGCGGCGTGGAAGATGAGGTTGTCCCGGATCGAGATCGAGCGGTCGAGATTGCTGTGCTGCGGCACGACGGCAAGCTGCGCGCGGGCCCGCACCGGATCCTGGATCACGTCCACTCCCCCGATGAGCGCTGCCCCGGCTGTCGGCCGCACGCGGGTCGTCAGCATCCCGATCGTCGTCGTCTTTCCGGCCCCGTTCGGGCCGAGCAGGCCGAA
>DATFSG010000302.1:0-22388 GCA_035262765.1 Gaiellaceae bacterium
CGCCGGGCTGTACCCGGGTGCCAGCACCTGCAGCAGCCGCTCGCAGCCTTCCACCGACGATGCAATCGGGCCGACGACGTCGTAGCTCGGCGCGAGCGGGAAGCACCCCTCGACGGAGACGAGCCCGTGGGTCGGCTTGAAGCCGACACAGCGGCACCACGCCGCCGGGATCCGGATCGATCCCGCGGAGTCGGTGCCGAGCGCCAGTTCGACGTCTCCGGCGGCGATGGCGGCGGCCGAGCCACCGCTCGAGCCTCCCGCCAGCCGTCCCGGCGCAGCTGGGTTGGGAACGGTGCCGTAGTGCGGGTTCTGCGACGAGATGCCGTACGCGAACTCGTGCAGGTTCGTCTTCCCGGCCACCGCAAAGCCGCCCTCCTCGATCAGCCGCACGGCTTCGGCACTCACGGCGGGCACGTGGTCGGCGAAGAGAGCCGAGCCGTAGGTCGTCACCAGTCCGGCTGTGTCGAGCAGGTCCTTGACGGCCACCGGCTCGCCCGCGCCCGTCTCGTCCGGACGAGCGAGCCAGATCCCGTCCACTACTTGAAGTGGAGGTAGAGCAGCGCGACGCCGACGCAGCCGGCGAAGAGGAGCACGAAGACGCCGAACAGCATCCAGCCAAGACGGACGTTCTTGCGCGCGAGCTCGGGGTCCATCAGCCGATCACCGCATCGACCGCGAGCGCCGCGAAGAGCAGCGCGAGGTACAGCAGCGAGTAGTGGAAAAGGAGCATCGCGCGCCGCGGCGTGGTGTCGCGCCGCAGCCGCTCGGCAAGCCAGACGAAGACGCCGCCGAGCGCGAGCGCGCACACGACGTACACCGGCCCGGCGTCACCCCACGCCCACGGCAGCAGCGTCGCCGCCACCAGCACGAGCGAGTAGAGGACGATCTGGCGCGCCGTCGCCCGATCGCCGCGCACGACCGGCAGCATCGGCACCCGGGCGTTGGCGTAGTTCTCCTTGATCAGCAGCGCCAGCGCCCAGAAGTGCGGCGGCGTCCAGATGAAGACGATCGCGAAGAGGAGCCAGGCCGCGATCCCGAGGTGCCCGGTGGCGGCCGCCCAGCCGACGAGCGGCGGCACCGCGCCGGCAGCCCCACCGATCACGATGTTCTGCGAGGTCGAGCGCTTCAGCCAGCGGGTGTAGACGATCACGTAGAAGAGTCCGCCGACGAGCGCGAGGACGGCGGTCAGGACATTGACCGCGCTTGCGAGCAGGACGAAGGAGAACGCCATGAGAGCGAGCCCGAACTCGAAGGCGCGGCTCGGGGCGACGCGGCCCGACGCCACCGGGCGCGAGCTCGTCCGCTTCCCCATCAGCGGGTCGATGTCCCGGTCGAGCACGTGGTTGAGCGCCGACGCACCGCCGCAGGCGAGCGCCAGCCCGACCATCGCCGAGACCGCGAGACCGGTGCCGGGCCAGCCTCGCGCGCCGGCGATCATCCCGCAGAAGCCCGTGATCAGCAGGAGCGACATGATCCGCGGCTTCGTCAGCGCCACGTAGTCGCGCCACGAGCCCCACGGCACCCGCTCGCCCCGGAAGCTCTCGGCCACCACGACCACGAGCGCCGCCAGAGCGAAGGCAGCGAGCCCGGCGTGCGCGTGCGCGGACGGCGCCGCGGCGGCACCGGCGAACAGCGCGGCGGCGACGAGCACGGCCGGCACGAGCCGCCGGTGCGCGTACCAGGCCGAGACGACGAGCGCTGCAAGCGGCGGCACGACGAGTGCCGCCAGCAGCCGGTGCGCCGTCCCCAGATCCTCGGCGCCGGAGATGACCGCGAGCAGCGTCCCGCCCGCCGCGACGAGCGCCGACAGGCGCAGCCAGGGGCCGGGCGCGATGCGCGCGTTCATTGCGCCTGCTCCGCGAGCCGGCGCCGCAGGTCGCGCAGCGGCCGCGCGCTCGTCACGTAGGGAACGCTGTCGAAGTTGTGCGGCGGCGGCGGCGAGGTCGTGTACCACTCGAGCGTGTCGGCGAGCCACGGGTCGTTCCCCGCGCGGATGCCCTTACGCAGCACGTTGGTCCGCCAGACGTTGACGATGAAGAGGAGGGTCGCCACCGCCATCACGCCGGATCCGATCGACGAGATCAGGTTGTAGACCTCCCACAGCCCACCGTGGTGATACGTGTAGACGCGCCGCACCATCCCGAGCAGCCCGAGCATGTGCTGAGGCAGGAAGGTGAGGTTGAAACCAATGAACAGCAACCAGAAATGCCACTTGCCAAGACGCTCGTCGAGCATACGTCCGAACATCTTCGGCCACCAGTAATAGAGCCCGCCGAAGAAGCCGAAGGCCGCGCCACCGAAGAGGACGTAGTGGAAGTGGGCCACGACGTAGTACGAGTCGTTGAGCTGCCAGTCGACCGGGAACGCGGCTAAGAAGATCCCCGAGAGCCCGCCCAGTGTGAACAGGGCGATGAAGCCGAGCGTGAACAGCATCGGCGTGTCGAAGATGAGGTTGCCTCGCCAAGTCGTCGCGATCCAGTTGAAGATCTTGATCCCGGTCGGGACCGCGATGATCATCGACGAGATCATGAAGAACGAGTCGAGCCCGGTCGGCATCCCCGTCGTGAACATGTGGTGCGCCCAGACGAGCATCGAGAAGAAGGCGATGCCGATGGTCGAGAACGCGACCGCCTTGTAGCCGAAGATCGGCTTGCGCGAGAAGACCGGCAGGATCTCCGACACCATCCCGAACGTGGGCAGCACCATCACGTACACCTCGGGGTGCCCGAAGAACCAGAACATGTGCTGGTAGAGCAGGATGCTCCCGCCCTTCGACGGGATGAAGAAGTGCGTTCCCACGGTGCGGTCGAGCAGCAGCAGCGTCACCGCCGCCGAGAGCGCGGGCAACGCCACGAGCAGGAGGATCGCGTACGTCTCGATCGCCCAGACAAAGAGCGGCATGCGCATCCAGGTCATGCCCGGCGCGCGCATGTTGTGGATCGTGACGATGAAGTTGATCGCGCCCAGCAGCGACGAGAGCGTGAGGATGTGGATGCTGAGGATCCAGTAGTCCTGGCCGTGGCCGGGGCTCGTGAACGGGAAGTTCTCCGAGAGCGTCGGGTACGACCACCAGCCGGCGTGGGCGGCGCCGCCCTTCGAGAACCAGCTCAGCCAGAGCACGATGCCGCCGAGCACGAACAGCCAGTAGGAGAGCGCGTTCAGGCGCGGGAACGCCATGTCCCGCGCTCCGATCATCAGCGGCACGAGGAAGTTGGCGAAGCCGGCGAGGATCGGGATGACGACGAGGAAGATCATCGTCGTGCCGTGCATCGTCATGACCTCGTTGTACGAGTTCTTCGTCAGGAACGCCTCGTTCGGCGTCGCCAACTGCGTGCGCATGAGGAGCGCGAGGATCCCGCCCGCGATGAACCACACGAGCGAGGTCGCGATGTACAGAATCCCGATCCGCTTGTGGTCGACCGTGACGAGCCAGCTCGCGACGCGACCGTTCTTCCAGCCCACGGGGTAGGCGGTTTCGGATCTAACCGCCACTCGTCGCTCCCGTCGGCCCGGCCTTGTAGATGTTGTTCTTGACGTAGAGCGCCAAGGCGTTGAGCTCGACCGGCGTCCAGGTGTCGCCGACGGGCGGCATCGCTCCCTGCGAGCCCGTGAAGCCGTGGCGGAGGATCCCCCGCAGCGCCGCCGGCTGGGTCAGGAGGGAGTTGGTGTTGATGGCCGGCCCATAGCCGCCCTGGCCGAGGTTCCCGTGGCAGGTGGCGCAGACGCCGTTCCAGATCTGCTTGCCGATCGTCTCGTGCCAAGTCGCGAGGTAGTGCTCATACGACCGCCGCGACCCCGCCTGGACGGTCGCGAGCATCGAGGCGTGGAACACGCCGCAGAGCTGTGCGCACTGGCCGGAGAAGTTGCCCTGCTTCGTCGCCTTGAACCAGGTGTGGTTGATCCGCCCCGGGATCGCCTGGATCTTGCCGCCGAGCGCCGGGATCCACCAGCTGTGGATGACGTCCGGCGACACGACCGTGAGGTCGACGACGGCGCCGGCCGGGACGTGCAGCGTCCCGATCGAGCGGGCGCGATCGTTCGTGTCGGTGTAGTCGAACTGCCAGTAATACTGGTGGCCCTCGACCGTGATGTGGATCGGATTGGCGGCGGCCGGCGCGTTGCTGATGTTGGGGAGCTCGTAGAAGACGAAGGCCGCGATGATCGCGAGGATCAGGACCGGGAAGGCCGTCCAGATCAGCTCGAGCCGCGTGTGCCCATGCACCTGCGCGCCCTCGACCGCGCGAGAGCGCCCGCGGCTCCGGTACTTGACGATGAAGATCACGAGCAGCGACTCGACGAGCACGAAGATCGCGGTCGTGAAGCCGAAGATGAGCCAGTACGCGTGCGAGATGTGCGTCGCGTTCGGCGAGGCCGACGGAACCGGGCCGAAGCCACCGTTTCCGGCTGCGGCAACGCCTGCCGTCGCGAGCGCGACAAGCACGGTCAAAACGAGGAACGGCAGCTTGCGACGCACCCGCAGGGCATTCTATGAACGTGTCCGAGCGTGCGCGGATCGAACTGCCGGAGCACGTCCCGTCCGTCTTCGAGGTCTACGTCGGCGGCGTCCGCCAGGTGCCCGGCCGCGACTTCGAGCAGGAGGGACGGTCGCTCGTCTTCCCGCGTCAGCTGGAGCAGGAAGGGCGGCTCGGCTTCTGGCGCTGGGCGTCGATGTGGCTCGGCGTCGCCGGCACGTATCGCAAGCACGAGACGGTCGACGTCGCCTATGAGGCCGACGGCCGCCGCGAGGTCGAGACCGGCCTGCAACCGCAGCCGTACGACTCAGACTGAGACCGCGGCGAGTTCGGTCTGGCGCACGCCGTCTTCGAGCAGCGCGGCGACGGCGTCCGAGAAGACGTTCCGCAGCGGCGCGTACACGGGACGGAAGTCGACCGCGCCGTTCAACTCGAGGACGACAAAGCCGCCGTTCGGAGTCGGCAGGAGGTCGACTCCCACGAGATCCGCCCGAGCCGCCCGCGCCGCGGCAAGGGCCAGGGCCTGGGCGATCGCAGGCGGCTCGACCGGCTCGACCCGAGCGCCGAGAGCAGCGTTCGTCCGCCACTCGTCGCTCTGGGCGATGCGGCAGGCAGCCCCGACGACGCGGCCGCCGGCGACGACGACGCGCAAGTCCCAGCCACGGGGCTCGACGAGCTCTTGCGCCAGCGCTCCGTGCTCGCGGAACCAGTGCTTCCCCTGGAGCCGGAGGAGCGCAGCGTCGAGCTCCTCCGCCGTCGTGCACCGCTCGACGTCGCGGCCCCAGCTGCCGAACCGCGGCTTGAGCACGAGCGGCAGCTCCGGCACCGCCGCGGGCAGCGACGGGCTGATGAGCGTCGTGTGCGGGTGCGGCAGTCCGGCGAGGCGAAGCGTGCGGGCGGTCAGCAGCTTGTCGTGCGCGACGACGAGAGTTCCGGGAGGATTCCGCACGTCGACGCCGCCGGCCGCGAGCCGCTCCAGCTCGCCGGTGCCGCGTTCGATGCCGTCGAGTCCCTCGCGGATGTCGAGCCTCGCGAGCGCGATGTCCCCCGGCTCGAGCAGCGCCAGCGCCCGGCGCGGCTCGACGAGCACCGCGTCGAGACCCAAGGCGCTCGCTGCGGCGACGAGGGCCTCGTTCGTCGCGCTGCGCCGATGGGCGACGACGGCGAACTTCATGCCGAAATCGTGCGTGCGACCCCTAAATCTGTGGGCCTAGATCCGGTGACGCGATGGTGTCGGACCCGCTACCGGGCCGCGGCGGCCTTGGCCGTCTTGGGCACCGGTTCGAGCCGGTAACCGACGCCGTAGCGCGTCTGGATGAACGTGTGCGTGGAGGCCTGGCGGTCGACCTTCTCGCGGAGGCGGCGGACGAAGACGTCCACTGTTCGGTCGCGATGCGACTCGCGGCGCCCCCACAGCTTCTGCAGCAGCTCGTCGCGGGTGACCACGCGACCGCGGTCGAGCGCGAGTTGGTAGAGGAGCCGGAATTCGGTCGGTGTCAGCTCGGCGCTCTGGTCGTCGACGTAGGCCTGCACCTCGAGCGGATCGATCCGCAGCTCCTCGATCTCGATCGGCTCGCCGCGCGGTGTCTCCTCGCGGCGGATCGCCCGGCGGGACGCGGCGCGCACGCGCGCCACGAGCTCCTTCATCGAGAACGGCTTGACGAGATAGTCGTCGGCGCCGATCTCGAGCGCATGCACGCGGTCGTGCTCGGTGCCGCGGGCGGAGACGACGACGATCGGTGTGCCGATGCCCTCGTTGCGGGCTGTCTCGATCAGCTTCCAGCCGTCGACGCCGGGCAGCATCAGGTCGAGCACGCAGACGTCCGGCTTCTCGTAGCGGAGCCGGGCCAGTCCCTGAGTGCCGTTGCCGACCGACACCGGATCGAAGCCGGCGGCACCGAGATGTCGCGCCATCCCCTGCGCGATCACCTCATCGTCCTCGACGATCAACACCTTCGGCATGGTTCACTCATTATTGGTCGCGCCTCCGTAGGCGAAGGGTAGACGTATGGTGAAAGAGTGGTGAACGAAGAACGCGCCGAGGTGGTCGTGGCGAACAGCCCCGAGCCTGTCGTCGTGCTCGACAGCGAGCGGCGGGTCGTGGCTGCGAACGACAGCGCCGTACACGCGCTCGGCGGGCTCGAGCCCGGTCGCCGCCTCGGCGAGGAGCAGACCTCCGCCCATCCGGACCTGCTCGTCCTCTATCTCGAGTCGCCGCCCGAGCTCCCGGCCTACCAGGAGCTGCGGCAGGGCTTCACCGCCGCCGTCTCGCACGAGCTCCGAACACCGCTGGCGCGGCTGCTGGTGCTGCTCGAGAGCGCGACCCTGCCAGGCGCGGACGTCGACGAGCTCATGGAGCACGCGCGACAGGAGGTCGAGCAAGCACGCGAGCTGATCGACGACGTGCTCTTCCTCGGCGAGCTCGAGACGGGTCGCGAGGTCGTCTCGCTCGGACGCACTCGAGGCAAGACGATCGTGGAGGAGGTCGTCGCCTCGTTCAGGGAGCGCGCCAACCATGCGGAGATCTCACTCGAGGTCCGGGCCGACGGCCGAGTCGACGTGCCGCTTCGACCGCGGATGCTCCGCGTCGTGGTCGAGAACCTGCTCGCGAACGCGATCCGCTACGCCGGCCCGGGGACGACCTGCACTGTCGAGCTGACGAATCCCGCCGGCGGCCCGGTGCTCACGGTCTCGGACGACGGGAAGGGCGTCTCCCCCGCCGACCTGCCCCGCCTCTTCGAGCGCTTCTACCGCGGCGACCAGGCTCGCACGAGCCGCGGCACCGGCCTCGGCCTCGCGATCGTGAAGCACGTCGTCACCTCAGCGGGCGGCGAGATCGAAGCCACGAGCGACCCGGGCCAGGGCCTCGAGATTCGCGCCCGTTTCCCGCTCGTCTAGCCGAATCTGCCGGTGACGTAATCCTCAGTCCGCTTGTCGGACGGCGCCGTGAAGATCTTCTCCGTCTCGTCGTACTCGATCAGCTCGCCCCAGCGCTGTCCCTCCTCGCCACGCGAGATCGAGAAGAAAGCGGTCATGTCCGCAACGCGCGCAGCCTGCTGCATGTTGTGCGTCACGATCACGAATGTGTACTCCTCCTTGAGCTCGTGCAGGAGCTGCTCGATCTTCTGGGTCGCGATCGGGTCGAGCGCCGAAGCCGGCTCGTCCATGAGGACGACGTCCGGCTCGACCGCGATGGCGCGGGCGATGCAGAGGCGCTGCTGCTGACCGCCCGAGAGGCCTAGGGCGCTCGCCTTCAACCGATCCTTCACCTCGTCCCACAGCGCCGCCCGCGTGAGCGCGCGCTCGATGCGCTCGTCGAGGTTGTCCTTCATCCCAAGCACCTTCAGGCCCCAGGCGACGTTGTCCTGAATCGACTTCGGGAACGGGTTCGGCCGCTGGAAGACCATCCCGATCGTGCGCCGCACCGCGACCGGGTCGACATCCCTCGCCGCGAGGTCCTGGCCCTGGTAGCGGATCGTGCCCGTCTGGTGGAAGCTCGGCACGAGGTCGTTCATCCGGTTCAGGCAGCGGATGAACGTGCTCTTGCCGCAGCCGGACGGCCCGATCACGGCGGTGACGAGGTTCTTGTAGACGCCCATGGAGACGTCCTTGATCGCCGGCTTCGAGCCGTAGATGGCCGTCAGGTCCTGGATGTCGAAGACCTGCTGGAGCCGCTCGCGCGGCGGTAGCGGCTGACGCTTCGTCTCAACGCGCACGGCTGTTTCGATCGTATTCGAAGCGGACACGTCCTCTCCCCTCGTTTGGCTCATCTCGGACGTCTCATCCATTTGGCTCATCCGGAGGCGCGCATGATCTTTCGACGGCTACGGGTGGCGAGCCAGCGCGCGGTGAGGCTCACGACGAGGATGAACAGAATTAGCACCAACGCACCGGCCCAGGCAAGCGCGTGTTCCTGCGAATCGGACTGATCCGAAAGCTCGAAGATCGCCAGGGGAACCGTCATCAGAGCCTGCGCCGGGTTCCAGTTGACCGCCGGCCCTCCGACGAGCGAACAGACCAGGAGCAGAGGCGCAGTTTCCCCCGCAATGCGCGCGATTGCGAGCACCGCGCCGGTGAGCACGCCGCCGATCGTCTGCGGCAGGATGACGCCGAGCGTGACTCGCCAGCGCGGCGCGCCGACGCCGAGTGCGGCCTCCCGCAGCGAGTTTGGCACGAGCGCGAGCACCTCCATGGTCGCGCGAGCCACGAGCGGGAGCATCAGGATCGAGAGCGCGAAACCGCCCGCATATCCGCTCTGGCCGCGACCGACCACGATGAGCTGGAAGACGAAGATGCCGATCACGATCGCGGGCACGCCGGCGAGGACGTCGAGGACCAGGGTGACGGCGCTCCGGATCGTCTTGCCGGCGAACTCGTTCACGTAGATCGCGATCAGGATCCCGAAGGGCAGCGCGATCGCCGTGGCGATGCCGACGATGACGAGCGAGCCGACGAACGCATTCGCCAGACCGAGCTTCTCGGTAGTCGGACCGAAGAAGCCGACGGACTGCGACTTGGTGAAGAGGGAGAGGCTCAGCTGACTCAGACCTTGCCGCGCGACCGACCACACGATGACGCCGAGGAAGAACACCGCGAGCGCCGCTGCGAGCCAGGCAAGCAGCTCCATACCGCGGTTCGTGAGGCGCCGCCGCAGCAGGTGATCCTTGGGCCGGAGCAGCGGATTCACCTCTTGCGCGCTCACCGGGCGATCCCAAGGCGCCGCGAGCTGCGCCGCACGATGAGCTGTGCGACCAGGTTCACCACGATCGAGAAGACGAGCAGGATGAGCGCCAGGTAGAAGAGCGACGACTCCCCGAGCGGCGTTTGCGAGCCCGTGTACGACAGGGCGACCTGGGCGCCGAGCGTGTTCCCCGGGTTGAAGAAGTTGATGCTGATCCCCGTGAACGCGCCGATCACCTGCGCGACCGCGATCGCCTCGCCGATGGCGCGGCCGAGGCCGAGGATCATCGCGGCCGCGACACCGCCTCGCGCGTAGGGGAAGCTGACGCCGCGGATCATCTCCCAGCGCGTCGTGCCGAGTCCGAGCGCTCCCTCCTTCAGCTCACTTGGCACGGAGAGAAAGAGCTCGCGCGAGATGCTCGCGATGATCGGCAGGATCATCATCGTCAGCACGACGATTGCGGTGAACACGTTCTCCTGGTACGTGCCGGGAGGGCCGAAAATCGGGATGAACCCGAGCACCGAGTGCAGCACAGGGTTGACGTCTCTGTGCAGGAACGGCGCGAGCACGAGGATGCCCCAGAGCCCGATCACGACGCTGGGAATCGCCGCCAGCGTCTCGACGAGCGCGGTGACGGGGCCGCGGATCCAGGGCGGCGCCAGCTCGGTGAGGAACAGAGCGATGCCGATCGCGATCGGGGTCGCGAGGATCAGCGCGCCGAACGAGGTAACCGCTGTTCCGTAGAGGAAGCTCGCCGCGCCGAACTTGTCATGGACCGGATCCCAGATGTCGTGCGTGAGGAAGCCGAACCCGAAGGTCGAGATCGACAGCCGCGCACCCTGGATCACCTTCCACGCGATCAGGCCTACGAGGACCAGGGAGCCGAGGGCGGCGAGCCCGGCGACTCCCTGCAGGATCAGATCGCCAAGACGCACCCGCCGCCCCGAGAAGGGGCGGCGGGTTGCGTCGGTGCTTACGTCGAGAGAGGTCACGATTGCTCGCGATTCTCTCCTACTACGAGTGGATCTTCTTGATCTGCTTCTTGTCGAACGTCACGACCGCCTTCGGAAGCGGCTCGAAGATGATCGGAGGCCCGTAGCTCTGGCCCTTCGTGACCGCCCAGCTGATCAGCCTTTTGATGTTGGCGGTGTTGGCACCCGAGGCCCTCTGCACGTCCACGTAGGTGTAGGTGCAGATCGGGTACGCGTTGCGGTACTTGTGGCTCGCCGGCGGGTTGACGATCGAGAGCGAGCCGTCCTTGGCGGGATGCGTGTCGAGCGCCGCGGCGGCCTTGATCCCAGCCGCCCGGGGCTGGACGAAATTGCCCGCCCGATTCTTCATCACCATGATGCCGAGGTGGTTGACGACGGCGTAGTCGACGTCGACGTAGCCGATCGCGCCGTCAGTCGACTTGACCGTCCCGGCGACACCGGAGCTGTGGCCCTCGCCCTCACCGGTCGGCCAGTTGACCGAAGTACCGGTGCCGACCTGCGACTTCCAGGTGTGGGAGACATGCGAGAGGTAGTCGGTGAAGTTGAACGTCGTGCCCGACCCGTCGGAACGGTGGACGACGGTGATCGACGTGCTGGGCAGGTTCTTGCCCTTGTTGAGCTTCTTGATCGCCGGGGCGTTCCACTTCGTGATCTTGCCGAGGTAGATCTGGGCGAGCACCGGACCGGTCATCTTCAGGTGCTGCAGGCTGCCGTGGCCGACGTTGTAGATGACCGCGGTGGCGGCGAGCGCCCAGGGGATCTGCACGCAGGTGGTGCAGGTCGGATTGAACTGCGAGAGCGGCGCGTCGCTGGCACCGAAGTCGGCCTCATGCGTGGTGATGGCCTGAACCCCGCCGGTGGAGCCGTTGGGGTTGTAGTTCAGCGTGATCCCGAGCTGCGACTGCACCGGGCCCATCCACTTGTTCACCAGCGGGGCGACGAATGTGCTGCCCGCGCCGTTGACCGTGCCGCTGCTGGTCTTGGCGGAAGCCGTCCCGGCCGTAATCACAGCCAGGGATGCGACCATTCCGACCGCCGCCAGACCAAGGGCGATACGAACGAATTTGCCGTTTCTCGGCATTCGATTTTTCCTCCTCCTCAGGGGTTCGGGGGCAAGGTACGGCGGGTCCCGCGGAGGGTGGGAAAACCCGCCGTTGCGAGGTGGAGACGAAGTGGTTACA
The DNA here is from genome assembly GCA_035262765.1 of Gaiellaceae bacterium. Lineage (GTDB taxonomy): Bacteria > Actinomycetota > Thermoleophilia > Gaiellales > Gaiellaceae > Palsa-739. Next base: position 11,327 of record DATFSG010000302.1, read on the forward strand.
AGCACTGGCGCGCGAGTCTGGAGGCCAGCTAGTACGCTGGTTCCGATGTCGATCGACACCGCCCTCCAGCAAATCGAGGCGCAACTCCAGGAGATGGGCCAACGCGTCGTGAGCGCCGTCCACGGTGCGATGCGTGCGCTCGAGGAGCGAGATCGGGAGCTCGCCGCGGAGGTGATCGCCTTCGACGACGAGGTGGACAACCACTTCCTCGGCATCGAGCACTCGATTCAGGGGCTGCTCGCGCTGCAGACGCCCGTCGCGCGCGACCTCCGGCTGCTGCTCGCGATGATCCACATCAACCTCTTGCTCGAGCGCAGCGCCGACGGTTGCGTGACGATCGCCAAGCTGACGCAGCTCGTCGCCGACGTCAAGCCGGATCCGGGCCTCGTCGACGTCCTCTCGGAGATGGGCGAGCGGGCCGAGGAGATGCTCCGCGCCGCGCTCAACTCGTTCAGCGATCGGGACCTCGCCGGCGCCGAGAGCCTTGTCGAGCTGGACGAGTTGATCGACCGGGCCAACCGGCGCTTCGTCGAGCGGCTGGTCGACGTCATGGCCGAGCCGGAGTTCCGCGAGTGGGGCTTGCGGATGGTCGTCGTCGCGCGCACGATCGAGCGGATCGGCGACCGCGCGGTGGACATCGGCGAGCAGACGGCCTATCTGCTCACGGCCGAATTCCGCGAGTTCACCGACGCCTCACATCCCGTCAGCTAATACTCTCGGCCGATGGCCGCGGGAGACGGGTGGTTCGATCGCAACCGGAAATGGCTGGTCTGGCTGGCCGTCGTGCTCGGCATCGTTCTGATGGTCATTGCCGTGATCTACTGGATCGAGCCGGCCGGCTCGCTGCCGTCGTTCTTCCCGGGCCATGAGGCGGGGTCGAGCCACCACCACGTGAAGCACGGGATCGCGGCCTTCCTCGTCGGGCTGGCGTGCCTCGCCTTCGCCTGGTTCAACACGGGGCCGAAGAAGCGCGGCGACGCCGCGCCAGACGCCGACTGAGTGCACCCGATCAGCTATTTCCAGGGCGCGGTGCTCGGGCTGCTCCAAGGCGTGTCCGAGCTCTTCCCGGTCTCGAGCCTCGGGCACAGCGTCATTCTCCCGAGCCTCCTGGGCTGGAACATCCACCAGAACCAGCAGTACTTCCTCACCTTCCTCGTCGCCCTCCACCTCGCGACCGCGCTCGTCCTGCTCGGCTTCTTCTGGAGCGACTGGGTTCGGATCGTCAAGGGGCTGGGCCGCTCCCTGCGCGACCGCGAGATCACCGACAGCGACGCGAAGCTCGGCTGGCTGCTGATCCTCGGCACGATCCCGGCGGGGATCCTCGGGCTCACGTTGCAGGACTCGCTGCGCAAGCTGTTCGCCTCGCCGGAATACGCCTCCATCTTCCTCGCCCTCAACGGCCTGATGCTCTTCGGCGCCGAGGCGCTGCGGCGTCGCGCTCCGGTCGTGTCGGACGATGACGACGACCGGATCGCCCGGACGGTCGGCTGGGGACAGTCCGCCGGCGTCGGCGCCGCGCAGTCGATCGCGCTCATCCCCGGGTTCTCACGCTCCGGCGCGGCAATGGGCGGCGGGCTGCTCGTCGGGCTCTCGCACAAGGACGCAGCGCGTTTCGCCTTCCTACTCGCGACGCCGATCATCTTCGCCGCGGCAGTCCTCAAGCTCCCCGACCTCGCAGGCTCGCAGGGCAACGGCGTGCGCGGCCCGGCGCTCGTGGGTGCGCTCTGCGCGGCGTTGAGCGCCTACCTCGCGGTGCGCTTCCTGATGCGCTACTTCGAGACGCGGACGCTGATCCCGTTCGCCATCTACTGCCTCTGTGCCGGCGTGGCTTGCACGATCTATTTCGCGGTCACCTAGGTCTGATTCACCGATCTGTAACCGGACCGTGACTGCCCGGTAGGTGAGAGAAGCGACTCGTCGGGGAGACGGGACCGCATGCAGAAGAAGACACTCATCGGAGCGGCTGCGGCCGCCCTCATTCTCGCCGTCGCTGTCGGCTGCGGCGGCTCGAGCAAGACCTCGACCGGCGGTGTCGAGGGTGCCCAGAAGACGCAATCAACCATGCTCGTCGGCGCCGGCAGCACGCTCGTCGCGCCGCTCATCCAGCAGTGGCAGGGCCCCTACTCGACAGCGCACGGCGTCACCGTGGCGTACAGCGCGATCGGCAGCGGCGGCGGCATCCAGCAGGTCACGGCGAGGACCGTCGACTTCGGCGCGAGCGATGCTCCGCTCTTGCCCGACCAGGCGAAGGCCTGCGCCGGCTGCGTGATGGTGCCGTGGGCGCTTGCGGCCACGACGGTCTCCTACAACGTCCCGGGCGTCACGAAGCCGCTCCGGCTGAGCGGCCCCGTGCTCGCCCAGATGTACATGGGCCAGATCAAGTCCTGGAACGACCCTCGCATCCGGAAGCTCAACCCCGGCGTGACGCTCCCCTCGACGTCGGTGCAGGTGTTCTATCGCAGCGACGCGAGTGGCGACACGTACGCCTTCACCGACTACCTCTCGCACGTGAGCTCGACCTGGCGGTCGAAGATCGGAATCGGCACGTCCGTCAACTGGCCGACCGGCCAGGGTGCCGCGAAGAACTCCGGCATGTCCGCCGCCGTGCAGTCGAACCCAGGAGCCATCGCCTACATCGCAATCGGCAACGCCGTTGGCGACAAGCTCCATTTCGCGAACATCCAGAACCGCGCCCACGTGTTCGTGAAGCCGTCGACGAAGAGCATCGCGGCGGCCGCTGGGACGGCGCACTTCAAGAAGAACAACTCGGTCTCGATCGTGGACCCGCCGGCTTCGGCGAAGAAGGCCTACCCGATCTCGACCTTCACCTACGTGATCGTGCCGAAGAGCTCGTCGAAGATCGCAGCGCTCAAGAAGTTCATCGCGTACGCGGTCGCGTCCGGCCAGCAGTACGCCACGGCACTCGAGTTCGCCCCGCTGCCGAAAAGCGTTGTGGCGAAGGACAGGCGCATCATCAAGGGGCTCTAGTTAGCTCGCCCGTGTTGCTCGGCGAGGCGGCGCAGCCGCCTCGCCAGCGCGGGCGTCAACGCGCCTTGCTCGAGCTGCCAGCGCCAGTTCCCGCCCGTCCTGCCCGGACGGTTCATCCGTGCCTCGCTGCCGAGGCCGAGCACGTCCTGGGCGGGGATGATGGCCAACTGCGGGCGGGACGCGTAGGCGAGGTCGATCAGTCCCCAGCTCGGATCCTGCGGATCGAGCCCGGTGACTTTCCGCTCCTTTGCGCCGAGGCCGGCGAACCAGCCGGCGGCGGTGTCGGTGTCGTGCGTGCTCGTGTAGGCGACCGAGTTGCGCCGGTGGTTGGTCGGGTTGTGCGGATTGCGCTTGCCGGGCCGGAACGCCCAGAGGAGCACGACCATCCCGGGCAGTCCGAGCTCGTCCCGCAGCGCATAAACGGGCGGGGTGATGTGTCCGAGGTCCTCGGCGATCAGCGGCAAATCGCCGAGCTCGCGCTCGACGGCACGGAATAGCTCGGCCCCGGGGCCGGGCCGCCAGCGTCCGGCCTTGGCCGTCGAGTTCCGCGCCGGGATCGCCCAGTAGGAGACGAACCCGCGGAAGTGATCGACGCGGCAGAGATCGACGAGCTCGAAGGTGCGGCGGAACCGCTCGCACCACCAGTGGAAGCCGGTCGCCCGGTGAACGGGCCAGTCGTACAGCGGGTTTCCCCAGCGCTGGCCGGTCGCGCTGAGCGCGTCGGGCGGCGCGCCGGCCACCTCACCGTGCGCGAACAGCTCGGGCCAGCACTCGTGATCTGCGCCGCCGTCGGAGACGTAGATCGGCAGATCGCCGATCAGGCGGACGCCGCGAGCAGCCGCGTACTCCCGCAGCGCCCCCCACTCCCGCTCGAAGCGCACCTCGTCGGCGAGCGCCTCCGTCCCGGCGAAGTTCGCCCAGCCGCCGGTCCAGAAGGGATGGCGCGCGACGAAGTCCTCGACCTCCACCGCCGTGACCCGCGCACGCGGCTTTGCGAGGAGCTGCGGCGAGGCCGCGAACGCGGACGGCGACCGGTACGGCGAGCCGAACTCGTCAGGCGGCCCGAGCGGCAGCATCTGCCACCACGACTGGCCGGCGGCCGCGAGCCAGTCGACGAATCGGTACGCGTCGCGGTCCAGCTTCCCGGAGGGGAGCGAGGTCGGATGGAGGAGAACGCCGGCCGAACGGGGGAGCTCCACGTTTTGATCCTTCCTCATCAGTGAGACTTGGGGCGTGTCGATCCCCAAGACGACCCCCGCGCGGATCCAGATCCAGGAGGTGGCGCCGCAAGTCGACTGCGGCCGCTACCCCGTCAAACGCACGGCCGGTGACACGATCGAGGTGACCGCGCGAATCTTCCGCGACGGGCACGAGACGCTCGGCGCCGCCGTTCGCCACAAGGGACCCGACGCGGCCCGCTGGTCCGAGACGCCGCTCGAGCCGCTCGGCAACGACATCTGGGCCGGCTCGTTCGCGGTCGACCGGCCCGGGCTCTGGAGCTTCCGGATCGAGGCATGGGTCGACCGCGTCGCCTCGTTCCAGGAGGAGCTGCGGCGGAAGGTCGCGGCCGGTCAGGCCGACCTTGCGAGCGAGCTCTCGGAAGGCGCGGTGCTGCTCGAAGAGGACGAGCTCACGGTGGAGCAGGCGCTCGGCGCGCCCGCCGGTGCACGCTCCGAGAAAGCGTGGTCGGCCACGTATTCCGTCGACGTCGACCGCGTGCTCGGCCGCTTCGGCGCGTGGTACGAGCTCTTCCCGCGCTCGTGGGGCGGCTTCTCCGGCGTCCGCGAGCTGCTGCCGCGCTTCGCCGACCTCGGCTTCGACGTCCTCTACCTGCCGCCGATCCACCCGATCGGCCACACGAACCGCAAAGGCCGGAACAACACGGAGAAGGCCAAACCCGGCGACGTCGGCAGCCCGTGGGCGATCGGCTCCGAGGAAGGCGGGCACGACGCGATCGATCCGTCCCTTGGCACCGAGCAGGAGCTCCGGGCGCTCGTCGCCGACGCGCGGAAGCTCGGGATCGAGATCGCGCTCGACTTCGCGATCCAGTGCTCGCCCGACCACCCCTGGCTGAAGGAGCACCCCGAGTGGTTCCACCGCCGCCCCGACGGCACGCTGAAGTACGCCGAGAACCCGCCGAAGCGCTACCAGGACATCTACAACGTCGACTTCGGGAGCGAGGACTGGCGCGGCCTATGGCAGGCGCTGCTCGACGTCGTCCTCCACTGGGTCGGCTGCGGCATCACGGTCTTCCGCGTCGACAACCCGCATACGAAGCCGCTGCCGTTCTGGGAGTGGCTGATCGGCGAGGCGCGGCGCGAGCACCCGGAGGTGATCTTCCTCTCGGAGGCGTTCACGCGCCCCGCGCCGATGACGGCGCTCGCCAAGAGCGGCTTCGCGCAGAGCTACACGTACTTCACCTGGAAGAACACCCGCTGGGAGCTGCTCGAGTTCCTCGGCCAGCTGCTCGACTGGCGGGACTTCTACCGGCCGAACTGCTTCGCGAACACGCCCGACATCCTGCACGAGTACCTCCAGGCGGGCGAGCGCCCGGCCTTCGAGGCGCGGCTCGTGCTCGCAGCGGCGCTCTCGCCCTCCTACGGCATCTACTCCGGGTTCGAGCACTGCGAGAACGTGCCTGTGCGGCCGGGCTCCGAGGAGTACCTCAACTCGGAGAAGTACGAGCTGAAGCGGCGGACGCTCGACGGGCCGCTACTGCCGCTGGCGGCCAAGCTCAACACGGCGCGGCGCGAGAACCCGGCGCTCCAGTGGCTCGATCCGCTCACGATCCTCGAGACCGAGAACGAGCGGCTCTTTGCCTTTCTCAAGCGCCGCGGGGAGAACACCGTCGTCACGGTCGTCAACCTCGATCCGACCGCGGCCCAGGTCGGCGTCTGCGTCGTGCCCGTCTCCACCGGATTGCCGCCGGCCTACGCGGTTCGCGACCTCCTCACCGACGAGAAGTGGACGTGGCGGATCGGCCGCAACTACGTCAAGCTCGGCCCCGGCCAGAGCCACCTGCTAAGGATCGGCTCCTGATGTCGGAGCAATGGTTCGAGCGAGACCCGCTCTGGTTCAAGCGAGCCGTCTTCTACGAGATCCACATCCGCGGGTTCTTCGACGGCAACGACGACGGCTCGGGCGACTTCCGCGGGCTGATCGACAAGCTCGACTATCTCGAGTGGCTCGGCGTCGACTGCCTCTGGCTGCTGCCGATGTACGAGTCGCCGCTGCGCGACGGCGGCTACGACATCTCGAACTTCTTCGCCCTCCACCCGGACTACGGGTCGGTGGACGACTTCCGCGAGTTCGTGGAGCAGGCGCACCAGCGCGGGATGCGCGTGATCGCCGATCTCGTGATGAACCACACCTCCGCCGACCATCCGTGGTTCGTCGAGTCGCGCACGGATCGGACCAACCCGAAGAGCGACTGGTACGTATGGTCGGATTCGGACGAGGGCTACCCGGACGCACGCATCATCTTCATCGACAGCGAGCCCTCCAACTGGACGCTCGACCAGCTGCGCGGCGAGTACTACTGGCACCGCTTCTTCCACCACCAGCCCGACCTCAACTTCGACAACCGCGAAGTGCAGGAGGCGATGCTCGAGGTGCTGCGTTTCTGGCTCGACCTCGGGATCGACGGCTTCCGGCTCGACGCCGTGCCCTACCTCTTCGAGCGCGAGGGGACGAACGGCGAGAACCTGCCCGAGACGCACGCCTACCTCAAGCGCGTGCGCGCCGAGGTCGACGCGCGCTACCCCGACCGGCTGCTGCTCGCCGAGGCGAACCAGTGGCCCGAGGACGTGGTGGACTACTTCGGCGACGGCGACGAGTGCCAGATGTGCTTCCACTTCCCGGTCATGCCGCGGATGTTCATGGCGCTGCGGCGCGAGGACGCGACGCCGATCTACGAGATCCTCGACCGAACGCCGAAGATCCCCGACAACTGCCAGTGGGGGCTCTTCCTCCGCAACCACGACGAGCTCACCCTCGAGATGGTCACCGACGAGGAGCGGGACTACATGTACGAGGAGTACGCGAAGGACCCGCGGATGAAGCTCAACCTGGGCATCCGCCGGCGCCTCGCGCCGCTCCTCGACGCCGGTCGCGACGAGGCGGAATTGCTGCATGCGATCCTCTTCTCGCTGCCAGGTTCACCGGTGCTCTATTACGGAGACGAGATCGGGATGGGCGACAACGTCTACCTCGGCGACCGCGACGGCGTCCGCACGCCCATGCAGTGGTCGGGCGACCGCAACGCCGGCTTCTCGCGCGCCGACTGGGCTCAGCTCTACCTCCAGCCGCTGATGGATCCGGTCTACGGCTTCCAGGCCGTCAACGTCGAGGCGCAGCTGCGCACCCCGAACTCGCTCCTGCGCTGGATGCAGCGCTTCATCGCGCTGCGCAAGGAACATCCCGTCTTCGGGCTCGGATCCTACGAGCCGCTGCGCGCCGAGAACACGCGGATCTTTGCCCACATCCGCACGTGGGAGGACGACGTAGTGCTGTGCGTGCACAACCTCGCCCGCTCGGCGCAGGCCGTGCAGCTCGACCTTTCGGACTACGCGGGGATGACTCCGGTGGAGATGCTGGGTCGTACCGCCTTCCCGCCGATCGGGGAGCTGCCCTACCTCCTGACCCTCGCGCCGCGCGGATTCTTCTGGTTCCAGCTCAGGCAGGAAGACCAGGTGGAGTGAGATGGACGAGCGGTCGCTGATCGAGTACGTCACCAAGCAGCGGTGGTACGGAGCGAAGTCGCGGACGGTCTCGCACTCGGCGGTGCTCGACACCGTCACGATCCGTCAGGCCGCGCCGCGGTTGTCGCTCGCCCTCGTCGAGATGCGCTTCGACACGGGGACGCACGACGTCTACCAGCTCCTCGTGTCGAGCGATCCCGCGGGCGTACCTGTCGACGGCCTCGCCGACGACGCAGGGATCGCGAAGGAGATCATCAGCGCGATGCGGGCCGGCGTGACGCTCCAGGGAGCGGAGGGTCTCGCCGAGTTCACACCTGCGGAGGACTTCTCCGCCCTCGGCCGCGAGCTCGGCGCCGTGCGGCTCGTCTCCTCGGAACAGTCGAACAGCTCGGTGGTCTTCGACGACGCGCTGATCCTCAAGGTCTTCCGCCGGCTCGAGCCCGGGATCAACCCGGAGCTCGAGATGCTCCGCTTCCTCACCGAGCAGGGCTTCCGCAACATCCCGGCGCTGGGCGGCTGGTACGCGTACTCGGGCGGACCGCTCACCGCCACGCTCGGCCTCCTGCAGGAATACGTCGCGGGCGCGATCGGCGGCTGGGAGCTCGCGCTCGGCGAGATCGCAACCGCGCCCGAGAGCTTCCTCGACCGGCTGGGACGGCTCGGCGAGGTGACCGCGCACATGCACACCGCGCTCGGCGCCGACGCGAACGACCTCGCCTTCGCGCCCGAGGAGCCGAGCGTCGAGTCGCTTGGCCTCCTCACCGCGACGGTGGACGAGGAGATCGCGCGGGTCTTCCTCTCGCTGCCCGACGACGACGAGCGCCTAGCGCCGATCCTCGGCCGGGGCGAGGAGGTTCGCGAACAGCTGCGCCTGCTCACCCACGCCGGCTCCAGCGGCCGCGTGATCCGGACTCACGGCGACTACCACCTCGGCCAGACCCTCTGGAAGGGCCCGCCGAGCGCCTCTGGCGCTCGGGAACTTCGGCCGGGCGGCGGGGGCTTTGCCGGCGCCGCTTCCAGCCAGGGCGATTGGATCCTTCTCGACTTCGAGGGCGAGCCCGCGCGGACGCTCGTGGAGCGCCGCCGCAAACGCTCGCCGCTGAGGGACGTCGCGGGGATGCTCCGCTCGTTCGCCTACGCAGCGACCGCGGCCGAGCTCACGCGCGACGCCGACGTGCCCGAGGACTGGGAGCAGCGGGCGCGCGAGCGGTTCCTCGAGAGCTATCTGGAGACGGTCGACGCGACACTGCTGCCGCCCGGCGACGCCGCGATCGAGCGCCTGCTGGCCGTGTTCGAGCTGGAGAAGGCCGTGTACGAGCTGCGCTACGAGCTCGACAACCGCCCCGACTGGGTGGGAATCCCGGTCATGGGTATCGAGCGGCTCATGCACCAGGCCGCGGAAGCGCTGTGACCGTCGACCTCGGGGCGAACCCCCACAGTGTCCTCGGCGCGCACGAGGCCGCGGACGGCGGCGTCGTCGTGCGCGCGCTCAGGCCCGAGGCTGTAGGTGTGCGCGTCCAGCCCGCCGGAGTCGAGGCGGAGCTCAAGGATCCAGGGGGGTTGTGGGAGGCGCTGCTCCCCAAGGAGCGGCTGCCGCTCGACTACGAGCTCGAGGTCGAGTACCCGGACGGCAACACGTTCACGGTCCGCGACCCGTACTCGTTCCTGCCGACGCTCGGCGAGCTCGACCTCCACCTCGCCATGGAAGGCCGCCACGAGCACCTCTATGAGCGGCTAGGCGCACATGTCCGCGAGCTCGACGGCGTGGTCGGCACCGCCTTCGCGGTCTGGGCTCCAAACGCGCGCTCGGTCGCGGTCGTCGGCGACTTCAACTCGTGGGACGGACGTTTGCATCCGATGCGCTCGCTCGGCCAGTCCGGCATCTGGGAGCTGTTCGTTCCCGGCGTCGACGAAGGCACGAAATACAAGTTCGAGATCCGGACGCAGGACGGACGGCTGCGCCTGAAGAGCGACCCGCTCGCCTTCCACACCGAGGTGCCGCCGGCGAACGGGTCGGTCGTCTGGGAGGACAAGCACGTCTGGCGCGACGACGAGTGGCTCGAGCGCCGCGCCGCCTCGGACCCGCTGCGCGGGCCGATCTCCGTCTACGAGGTGCACCTCGGCTCGTGGCGGCGCAACCCGCTCGAGGACAACCGCCCGCTGAGCTACCGCGAGCTCGCCGACGAGCTCGCCGACTACGTCTCCGATCTCGGCTTCTCGCACGTCGAGCTGCTGCCGGTGATGGAGCACCCGTTCTCGGGCTCGTGGGGCTACCAGGTGACCGGCTACTACGCACCGACCTCGCGTTTCGGCACGCCCGACGACTTCCGCCACCTCGTCGACCGCCTCCACCAGCGCGGGATCGGCGTGATCCTCGACTGGGTCCCTGCGCACTTCCCACGCGACGACTGGGCGCTCGCCACATTCGACGGGACGCACCTGTACGAGCACGCCGACCCACGGCGTGGCTCACATCCCGACTGGGGCACGCTCGTCTTCAACCTCGGCCGGACCGAGGTCCGGAACTTCCTGCTCGCCAACGCGCTCTACTGGCTGCAGGAGCACCACGCCGACGGGATCCGCGTCGACGCCGTCGCCTCGATGCTCTACCTCGACTACTCGCGCAAGGCGGGCGAGTGGGTGCCGAACATGTTCGGCGGCAACGAGGACCTCGACTCGGTCGCCTTCCTCAAGGAGCTGAACGAGACGCTGTTCGCGCGCGACACGGGGATCGTCTCGACGGCGGAGGAGTCGACCGCCTGGCCCGGTGTCTCACGCCCGACGTATCTCGGCGGGCTCGGCTTCGGCTTCAAGTGGAACATGGGCTGGATGCACGACACGCTCCTCTACTTCCAGAAGGACCCGGTCTATCGCCGCTTCCACCACCACACGCTGACCTTCTCGCTCATGTACGCGTTCAGCGAGAACTTCGTCCTGCCGCTTTCGCACGACGAGGTCGTGCACGGCAAGCGATCGCTGCTCGACAAGATGCCCGGCGACCGCTGGCAGAAGTTCGCCAACCTCCGCGCGCTCTACGCCTACATGTGGGCGCATCCCGGCAAGAAGCTGCTCTTCATGGGCGGAGAGCTCGGCGAGTGGCAGGAGTGGAACGCCGAGGGCTCGCTGCACTGGAACCTGCTCGAGTACGCCGAGCACGAGGGGATCCAGGCGCTCGTGCGCGACCTCAACCACGTCTATCGCTCGACGCCGGCCCTCTGGGAGCTTGATTTCGACCCGGCCGGCTTCCGCTGGCTCGAGGCGAACGACGCCGCGAACAACGTCCTCGCGTTCGGGCGGGTCGGAGACGCCGACTCGCCGCCGCTGGTCTGCGTCCTCAACCTCTCGCCGGTTCCGCGCCACGACTACCGCGTCGG
>DATFSG010000303.1:0-6529 GCA_035262765.1 Gaiellaceae bacterium
CGATTCCTCCCACGAGAGATATTCCGTGCCGTCGGCGATGCCGAGATGAACTACAACACCTACGCTTACCGGCACTCGATGTACTCGCGCACTTCTTGAGTAACGAGGTCTGTCGGCGCTGCTTGTTCGCGAGCGGCGCAGCCTTCGGACCTGTGAAGTTCGATTACCGCCGCGACGCGCCGTTCCGCACAAGCGGATTTGGCTTAACCATGCGAGTGGAGGCGGCGGGAATCGAACCCGCGTCCGCAGCCGCACCGGCTGAGCGTCTACAAGCGTAGGCTGCCCTTTCGTTTCGCCCGCCGGCCGGGGTGCAGCCGCCCTACCGACGCGCTAGCCGATCCTTCAGTGTCGCGCTCCGGGCGATCAGCTCTCCCTCGGCGCCGAGCCCGTTCGTTGGCGCCGCCTCCGGGCCACGGGCATACCCGGGGCGGCGTCGCCAGCTAGGTTCCCCTAGGCGGCGAGTGCGAGATCGTTCTTCGCACTTGCGTTTTGCCGGTGGATTTACGAGGCCAACCGGCGACCTCGGCTTGCAGCTCGTCCGGATGGATCGACCACGTCGAAGCCAGGTCGCCCCCGTATGTTTGTGTACGAATTGTAGCCGTGGCCATGTTCCTCGTCCGTCTACGCCAGGCCGGGCCGGAGTTCGATCACTCGAAGCCGCTCGAGGAGCAGTCCGGCTGGGACGAGCACGCAGCCTTCATGGACGGGCTCGTCGCGGACGGGCACATCGTCCTCGGTGGGACGCTCCCAGACGGAGCGACCGCCCACGCGTTCCAAGCGGAGTCGGAGGCGGAGCTCCGCGCGATCTGGGCGCGCGACCCCTGGCACGATTCGCACCTGATCCTCGAGAGTGTAGAGCCCTGGGAAATTCGGCTCGACTCCCGCATACTCGAGTAGAAGATGCAGCGCCGTTCTGGGATCTGGGTCGTCAGCGGGATCGCAGCCGCCGTCGTGGTGACGGCGAGCGCGTACGCAGCGCCCGCCCCTCGCACTCCAATCGAGACGCACGTCCTCGACAGCACCTACTCGTGTCAGGTCCGGCCCGAGCGCTACGTCGACCTCGACGCGAGCGTCACGATCAAGCCGGAGCCGGGGCAGGTGGAGCCCGCGCAGGCGCGCGTGACGACCCTGCCGAAGACGATCCAGCGAAACGGCGTCGACTACAACCTGCCGCAGATCCTGTTCCAGAACGTGAAGAACAGCCTGGAGGTCGACAACTCGACCTGCCGCCGGTCGTCGCGCAAGGTCTCGCTCAAGGCGGCCGGCCTCCCGCCCTACGAGACGGTGACGCCCACCTTCGTCGGCGAGATCCAGGCGCGCTGCACCTCGACGAAGCGTGTGCTCGTCCGCTTCCGGATCGCGCTGAAGAATCACACGCCGCAGCAGGCGCTGATCGCCGTTCGCAACGACGACGCGAAGGGGCGGCGGCTCGCGTTCCTCAACTGGAGGCCGCGCAAGATCTCGTCCCGGCTCGCGAAGAGCTGCGTCTCGCTCTCCGGCTAGCGTCGCAGGCTCTTCAGCTCGCGCTCGATCTGCCGCCGCGCGTCGCGGGCCGCGATGTCGCGGCGCTTGTCGCGCAGCTCCTTGCCGCGCGCAAGGGCGAGCTCGACCTTGACGCGACCGTCCCGGAAGTAGAGCTTTGTCGGGACGAGCGTGAAGCCCTTCTCCGCGACCGACGCGGCCAGCCGGTGGATCTCCTTCCGGTGGAGCAGGAGCTTGCGCGGCCGGTCGGGATCGTGATTGGCGCGGTTCCCTTCGGTGTACTCGGGCACGTGGAGGCCGACGAGCCACGCCTCGCCGTCGCGCACCTCGGCGTACGCCTGCTGCAGCGTCGCCTCGCCGCCGCGCAGCGACTTCACCTCCGTGCCGGTCAGCACGACGCCCGCCTCGACGCGGTCCGAGAGGTGGTACTCGTGCCGCGCGCGGCGGTTGTCGACGATCAGCTTCTCGCTCATCCCGAATCCGCCGTCACGTAGTACTTGAGGCAGCCGTGATGCACATCGACGAGAAGCAGTCCTTCGTCGATCGTCCGGCGCTTCCACTCGTAGTGCGGGAGCAGGACGGCCCTCGACCCCGTGAAGTAGCCGAACATCGATGCAGTCCGCCGCATTGGCAAGTAAGCGCGCGGCAGTTCCCGTGGCTCCAGGCACCTCGTGTCGTCGAGGTAGAAGTTCGTCCCTCGATAGCTGACCTGCGTGGGCACCGAGAACGGCGTCGCCCAGCCCAGATGCGGGCCGACGGCAAAGCCGAGCACCAGCACGACTGCCGCGACGACGAGCACCACTTGAAGGATCCTGCGAATCACGGCTGCAAGTGTAGGGTCGCGGCCGTGGACCTCACGCTCGCGCAGCTGGAGGAGATGGGCTCGTCCGGCTTCCCCGGGCTGATCGGCATCGAGTTCGAGGAGGTCGGGGACGGCTTCGCCCGCGCGCACCTCGCGCTCGAGGAGAAGCACATGGCGCCGAACGGCTACCTCCACGCGGGCACCGTCGTCGGGTTCGCCGACTCGGCCTGCGGCTACGGCTGCCTTCTCAACCTGCCCGACGGCGCGATCGGCTTCACCACGATCGAGCTGAAGACGAACTTCCTCCGCACGGCTCGGGCCGGGGCGACGATCGGCTGCGAGGCGAGGCTCGTCCACGGCGGGCGGACGACGCAGCTCTGGGACGCGCAGGTGTCCGATCCGGACGGCCGGACGATGGCGCTCTTCCGCGCCACTCAGCTCGTGCTGCGCTAGCGCCTGCTGCGGTAGCCGCGCGCCATGAAGCAGCGGTCGCAGAGCGAGGCCCACGGCGCCGTCCGGGCTCCGCAGACGCGGCAGCGGCCGATCGTCGGATCCTCGATCTCGGCGCGCAGCTCGCGCACGACCCGCGCCGCTGCAGCTTCCTCGAGCGCGGCCGCCCGCTCGATCGTGACTCCCGCGACGTCTGGGTACTGGAGCGCGAACCAGCGCAGGATCGACGCCTCGCGCGCCGCCGCCTCCGCCTCTTCGAGCCCGGCCGCGTCGAGGCGGCGCGGGTCGAGGATCCAGCCGATCACCGTCTGCTGCGGCTTGTCGCCGGCGAGCGCCGCGGCGAGCGTGCCGAGGAGCGGCGCGTTGTCCTCGTCCACCGGCGCTTGCACGAGCTTCCAGATGTCGGCGAGCTGGAGCGTGCGCCGCGCGTGGTGGAGCGCGTCGCGCACCGCGTCGAGCCGGGCGAGCAGCGGCTGGATCGACTCGACCTCGAGCCAGCCGTCGACGCTCCAGTAGCGCAGCGCTGCATGGCGCCACGCGTGCAGCGCCGGCTCGAGCTCGTCCACGCGGGACACGTTGAGGTCGGAGAGCTGCGGGCGCAGGCGGCCGCTGTCTACCACGCGATAGCCGAGGTGGCCGTCCTCGATTGGGACGTGCGGCACGAGCGCCGCGCGGACGAGCTCCGGGTCCGGATCCGCCCATGGGACGCCGGTGAGCACACCGACGTGGCCTCGCTCGTGGAAGCCGAAGCGGCCGGCGCGACCGGCGATCTGCGCGATCTCCCACGGCTCGAGGTCGCGGCGCTCCTTGCCGTCGAACTTCGTCGTCTCGGCGAAGAGCAGCGTCTCGCACGGGAGGTTGACGCCGTGCCCGAGAACGTCGGTTGCCGCGCACACCTCGGCGCGACCGTCGACGAAGCGGTCGATCTCCTCCCGTCGCGACCCGAGCGGCATTGCGCCGTAGAGGCAGGCGACGCGACCCGGGTGGAGCTGGTTCAGCTCGCCCGCCAGGCCGATCACGGCGCGCCGGCTGAACGCGACGACGACCGTGCCCGGGCCGAGACCGTTGATCCCGCGGCGCCCTGCCCAGTCGAGCGGCGCCTTGCGCTCGAAGAAGCGAACCTCAACCTGCGGGAACGCGTGCCGGACGAGCGGCAGCGCCTCGACGGCGCCGAGCAGCAGGATGTGGCGGTACTCGCCGCCGAGCAGGAGCCGCGTCCAGGCCGAGCCGCGCTCCTCGTCCTCGGCCCATTGCACCTCGTCGAGCACGAGCGTCTCGCCGCTCGCCGGCGCCATCTCGGCCGTGCAGCACACGATCGGCGCGCCGGGATTGAGCCGCTCCTCGCCCGTCACGAGGCCGACTTGCTCCTCGCCGATCTCCGCCGCGAGCCGCCGGTGCGCCTCCTGCGCGAGCATCCGCAAAGGCGCCGCATAGACACCCTTCCCCGTCTCGATCAGGAACCGCAGTGCGTCGTGCGTCTTCCCGGAGTTGGTCGGCCCGAGATGCGCGATCACCGTCTCCGGCTCGACCTGGCGCTCGGGCAGCCGCACTGTCAGCTCGGGGATCGGCCGCCGCGCGGGCGCCTGCCGGCGCCTGTACCGCTCGCTCCGGCTGGGGCGCTTCTGCCGCCCCCGCGCCACTAGACCTGCAGGAAGCGGCGCAACGTCAGGCCCGAGCCCAGTGCGCCGAGCAGCACGCCCGCGGCGAGCAGCATGAACGCGTTGAGCGTGAAGGACCAGGCGTGCACCTGGTTATTCGTTGCTCCGCCGTTGAGGTGCGGCAGTATCGTCGGCAGCGCGAGGGTCTTGCCGAGCAGCAGCAGGATCACGGCGAGCGCCGAGCCGACGATCCCGCAGAGGAGCCCTTCGAGCATGAACGGCCCGCGGATGAACCAGTTCGTCGCGCCGACGAGCTTCATGACCTCGATCTCACGTCGTCGCGCGAAGATCGAGAGTCGGATCGTGTTCGCGATCAGGAGCGTCGCGGCGATCACGAGCAAGACGACCGCGATCAGGAAGACGAGCGAGATGACCTTGGCGATCGTCAGTACCCGCTTCGTGATGTTGCTCTGCCAGGTGACTCCGCCCGCGTTCCCGAGGCCTCCGGTCTGCGCGGTCGCGCACGGCTCGACGCCGGCGTAGTGCGAGTGGCAGATCAGCTTGCCGACCACCGGCGTGTACTTGCCCTCCGTGGGGATGACGATCCACTTGTCCGGCAGCGGGTTCCCGGGGATCAGCTGGTAGGGGAACTCGGTGGGGTGGGTCTTCTTGTACTGGGCGTAGCCCTTCGTCTTCGACACGAAGGACACGTGCTTCACATGCGCGTCGTGACGGAGCGCGCGACCGACCGCCGCCTCCTGCGCCGGGGTCGCGTTCGCCGAGCAGTCGCTGGACCCCGAGACGGTCGTGCACATCAAGACCTGGACCTGCAGCTCGTTCTGGATGTGGTTGCCCCATGAGTGCACCCAGCTGCCAAGAGCGATCGTCAGTCCGAGCAGGCACGTCCCGATCAGGACGGTCATCGTCGCCGCGAACGTCGTCGAGAGGTTCATGCGGATCGAGGCCCAGGCCTCGGCGAAGAGCAGACGAGCCTGGCTCATTCGGAGGTGTAGCCCCCGCGGCGCTCGTCACGGGCGAGCTTCCCGTCCTCGAGCGCGATCACGCGCTTGCGCATCTTGTCGACCATCTCGCGGTCGTGGGTGACCATCAGGATCGTCGTGCCGGCGCGGTTGATGCGGTAGAGGAGCTGCATGATCCCGACGCTCGTGTCGGGGTCGAGGTTCCCGGTCGGCTCGTCGCAGACGAGCAGCGGCGGGTGGTTGACTACGGCGCGCGCGATCGAGACGCGCTGCTGCTCGCCGCCCGAGAGCTCGTCGGGAAGGGAGTTCATCTTGTTCGCGAGCCCGACCAGCGTCATCACCTCGGGCACCTTGCGCCGGATCGAGGCGCGGCTCTCGCCCTGCACCTTGAGCGCGTAGGCGACGTTCTCGGCCGCGGTCCGGCTCGGCAGGAGCTTGAAGTCCTGGAAGACGCAGCCGATGTTGCGGCGCAGGCGCGGCACCTTCGAGTGCCCCAGCCGGCCGAGGTCGCGGCCTCCCATGATGATCCGCCCATCCGTCGGCTCGAGCTCCTTGAGCAGGAGCCGCACCAGCGTCGTCTTGCCCGAGCCCGATGCGCCGACGATGAAGACGAACTCGCCCTTGTCGATCGCGAAGTTGACGTGATCGAGCGCGGTGACGTCCGGCTCGTAGACCTTGGTCACGTTCTCGAACACGATCATCGAGCCCTTCGCGGGCGCGGCCTGCTCGACGCCGTTGACCTGGCCGTTCGCCGAGGGCATCTCGGCCGCTGGCTGTGCGTAGGTGGTCGGCTGCTCTATCTGTACGTCAGTCACGTCTACCGGTTCGAGTTGGGGCGGGCCACTTGGCCCGGCGCCGGTCGAGTCGTGCGAAGCGGCTCCCACTCTAGCGCAGGTTTCGGCGCTCTACGAAGTGTCTCCTGCTGTTTGCAGCAGATAGGCGCGTATGAAACCGTCGAGATCGCCATCGAGGACGCCCTGCGCGTTGCCGACCTCGTGCCCGGTGCGCGCATCCTTCACCTGCGTGTACGGGTGGAGGACGTAGCTGCGGATGGCGTTACCGCCGAAACCCATCGACACGCCGCCGCGCTCGCGGGCCAGCTCGGCCTCCCGCTCCTCCTCCGCCTTCTCGGCGAGCCGCGAGCGGAGGATCTTGAGCGCGGTGTCCTTGTTCGCCGACTGGCTTCGCTCGTTCTGGACGGCCACGACGATGCCGCT
>DATFSG010000304.1:0-13225 GCA_035262765.1 Gaiellaceae bacterium
CCGGCGCGGAGTGCACCTTTATGCACCCTCACATGCGTCACTCGATGGTCACGCAGGTGTTGCACATTGTTTCGCTTTCCTCCGCCTTTCCAGGTGCCCCCGGATGCCGCTTGTTCAAGCCGTTCAGGAGGGTTGCGCGCCAGTCGCCACAGCCCGCGGGTTTGTATCCTGGATTCGAGGCCGATGGGCGATGTCTCACGATTGGTTGGTTCGAGGTCGTTCGTGTCTCGTTGTTGGAAAGCGGTTGCAGTTGTCGTTGCCGTGGCCGGCGTGGCGGGCTGTGGTGGCGCGAAAGGCAAACGGCCTCCGTCCCTGAAGTCGCGTGACCACCGCCACGTGGTTTGGCTGTGTCGGCCGGGTCTCGCCGCTGATCCCTGCACCTCGGATCTCACGACGACGGTGGTCGCGCGGAACGGGGCAACCCGCGTTGAGCGCGCACGGCCGGCGGCTCAACCGACGGTCGACTGTTTCTACGTGTACCCGACGATCAGCAATCAATCGACGATCAACGCCGATCGAACGGTCGGGCTGCGCCAGTTGGCTGTCGCGTCTGCAGAGGCTTCGCGGTTCTCTCAGACCTGCCAGGTCTACGCGCCCGTTTACCGACAGATCACACTACGTGCACTTCAACACCCTGCTCGTATAACGCGTGCCGACGCTCTTGTTGCGTACGACAGCGTGCGCTCGGCGTTTCGCGACTATCTAGCCCACTACAACCACGGCCGCGGGATCGTGTTCATCGGGCATTCGCAGGGGGCAACGATCCTGACTCGGCTCCTGCAGCAGGAGGTCGACCGCAACCCGTCGATACGGCGCCGAGTGGTGTCCGCCTTGCTCCTTGGAGGGAACGTGACTGTGCACAAGGATCGGAGCAGCGGGGGCGACTTCGATCACATCCCGGCCTGTAGCTCGGAACACCAGACGGGGTGCGTTGTCGCCTACTCCAGCTTCACGTCCAAACCTCCGCAGAACAGTCAGTTCGGCCGGACGACCTCCGACGCCGGAGTACGCCTGCTGACGCCGACGAACCCGTCGCCCGAGCTTCGAATCATGTGTGTCAATCCCGCCGCTCCTGCCGGCGGGAAGGCGCCCCTCGATCCTTACCTCCCCTCGCTCGCGCTCAGGTTCCTCGGCGGTCATCAGAGGCTGAAGGTCAGGACGCCGTGGGTTGCATTTCCCGGCGAGTACTCAGCGCAGTGCGAGTCGTCCGGAAACGCGACCTGGCTTCAAGTCACGCACGTCGCGAGCCACGACCGGCGGCCACGGCTCGCCGAGGCGGGCGGTGCGGTACTCGGCCTGCACGTTCTCGACGTGAACATCGCATTGGGCAATCTGGTCAGGCTCGTCCGCGATCAGGCTGCCGCGTTCACTCGTCGGTGACGTTTCACGTAGCGACGAGCTGGACTAGTCCACGCACGATCAGAACCACGCCAACGACTCCGAGCACATCGATCCCGACGCGCTTCCCGTTGCGATCGAGCCAACTGTTGAGACCGCGCACCCACGGTTCGACGCGCGTCGGCGCGACCAGCAGGCCAATCAGCGGCACCTCGATCAATGCGAAGGTGCAGAGATATAACCCGACGATCAGCAGGATCTTCGCGCCGTTCCCGTAGCTCAGCGCCGAGATGTTCCTGAGCGCAATGAGCGGGAAGATCCCGGGGAAGACGTTAAGTACGACTCCGGCGCCGAAGGCGTACGGGCCGCCACTCTCGATCATGCGCTCGGTCCGCGAGGCCTTCTTCACTGGTGCTTGCGGCGCCGGTCTCTCGTCGTCTGACCGGGCAGCCCTTGCTCTGAGGACATAGGCGGCCAGAAGGGCGACGAATCCGCCGATGATGTTCCCCCAGCCACCCACGCTGGATCGGGAAGACCCCGCCGTGGTTCCTTCGAGCACGAAGACGATCACGAGTCCCTCGCTGATCGTCGTCAGCAAACCTCCTGCGAGGAACCAGGCGAGCAGGGGGATCGGCCGCGCGGTTCGGAGTGCGACGAGGTCGACAACTACCAGGATCGGCCAGAATGCCGACGCGACTGCAAGGAGGGCTAGCTCTAGTAGTTCCATTGGAGGTTAGGCCTGGAGAGAACCGCGATCATTCCCTTTTCACGTTGTCTCGTGATTCTGTAGCGTCGTGCGGCCGGGTCGGCACAACACCTCACAACGGATGAGCATCGACGCCTTCGCCATCGGGTTCGATCAACGCGACCAGGCCCGTGCGCACGCTTTCTGGGACGGGATATTCGAGCGCCAGCAGTGGTCGGGCGGACCGTTGACCGAGGCCTTCGAGACAGCGTGGGCCGAGTGGAACGGAGCGCCGGCGGTCGCCTTCTCGAGCTGGACCGGCGCTGCACTCGCCGCGCTCAACTTCTTCGAGGTGCGGGACAAGACCGTTCTCTGTCCTTCGAACACATTCATGGCGACCCCGCTTGCCGTCGAGGCAGCCGGCGGACGAGTCGCCTTCGTCGACTGCAACCGCGAGGACCTGTGCATGTCGCTCGCCGACCTAGAACGAAAGGTTGCCGACCATCGCCCGCACGCAGTGTTACTCGTACACATCGGCGGCCACATCGCCTTTGACGTCGAAGGTATTGCCGAGCTCTGCCGCGCCGAGGGGATCGTCATGATCGAGGATTGTGCGCATGCCCACGGTGCATCGTGGAACGGACACAAGGCAGGCAGCTGGGGCGACGCCGGCATCTGGTCGTTCGCTCCGACGAAAACCATCACCACCGGTGAAGGAGGAATGCTGGTCAGCCGACACGCGGAGCTGATCGAGTACGCACGCTCGTTCCGTGAGTACGGCAAGCCCGATTTCGATCAGGCCGGGCTCAACTTCCGGATGAGCGAGTTCACTGCCGCCTTAGGAATCCTCGCGGCTGAGCGACTCGATGAGATCCAGGCCTGGAAGAACGAAGCTGCCCGCGAGTTGCTCGACCCGTCGCACCCGAACCGCGTCCGATTTCCCGACGGAATGGTCTCGGGCCTGTACAAGTACATCGTTTTCGACGAGATCGAACGCTCAACCGGGAAGGTCTACGACGAGCCCTGCCACCGACTCATGGGGCATGCCGTCGACCTTCCGAACACAGACTGGGTCGCTACGAACCATTGGTGCGTCCCGCTGTACTACCGTCCCGCCGCACTCGAGACGCTGGTCGAGGCTGCCGAATGAGGGTCCTCGTCACCGGCGGCTCCGGATTCATCGGCTCGCACGTTCTCGACGTCCTCGCCGCGGCCGGCCACGAACCGGTGATCCTCGACCTCGTCCCCTCCCGGCATCACCCTCCAGAAACGCACGAAACGATCTGTGGTGACATCACGGATCGCGAGGTCACGCGCCGCGCGGTCCGCGGATGCGACGCGATCGTTCACTTGGCTGCGGTCGCGGATGTCAACGATGTGGTCGCCGATCCCGTTCGGGCAGACAGCGTCAACGCGCACGGCACTGAGGTGATCCTCGAGGCTGCCCGCCGCGAGCACATCGGAAGGATGATTTACGGCAGCACAATCTGGGTCTACGGCAACGCCAGGGCCGAGGAAGCGACCGAAGACACTCCGCTTGCCCTGCCGGCCCACCTCTACACAGCAACCAAGCTCGCCGGCGAGATGTACGCCCTCTCCTACAACGCGATGTATGGCGCGGGGCACACCATCCTCCGCTTCGGCATTCCGTACGGCCCCCGCGCACGCCCGGCTGCTGTGGTGCCGTCATTCGTCTTGCGGGCACAGCAAGGCGACGCGCTGACGATCGCAGGTGACGGACGGCAGGCCCGCCAGTTCGTCTATGTCGAAGACCTCGCGGCCGGCATTGTCGCGGCGCTCTCACCACAGGCTGCGGGGCGAACGTTCAACCTTGTCGGCAGCGAACGAACGAGCGTGCGTGAGATCGCTGATGCCGTCTGCCGGGTAGTCGCGCCCGTGCCGATCGTCCACGTCCCCGAGCGGCCGGTCGACGTGCAGCTTGGGCGGGTCTCAGGGGCGCGCGCCGCGGGCGAGCTGGGCTGGATTCCTGCAGTGGGTTTCGAGGAGGGCCTGAGACGCTACGTGGACTGGCTTGCTGCCACCAACGGCAGCCCCGCCGCGGCGGCCGCCTCGAGCACGAACGGGAGCGCCGCTAACGTCCTCCTCCAGGAGTCCGGCGAGCTGTAGTGGTCCGCGTCGTGTAGAAGCATGACGTCCCCGTCGCCGAGCCCGCGGGTTGCGAGTGCCGCGATCCCTTCCGGTGTCGCACCGGCTTCCCAATCCCTTCCCCACCGTGACCACAAGAGCGGCCGCCAGCCGAGTCGACGGACATGGAGCAGTGCCGGACCAGTGAAAACGCCGTATGGAGGCCTGTAGAGGCGAGGATCGATGCCGGTCGCGGAACCGATCACGTCGCGCGCGCGACGGAGGTCGTCGCGGACGGCCCTCGGGGAGCGTCGCAGCAACAGGGTGTGGCGGTAGCCGTGTATGCCTATCGCATGTCCGGCGGCAACGATCTCACCGACGACCGCGCGATGGCGCTCGACCTGCTCGCCGACAAGGAAGAACGTGGCGACTGCCTTCCTGGCGTCGAGGGCCTCGAGCACCGCCGGAGTGCCCTCCTTGTGCGGCCCGTCGTCGAAGGTGAGCGCGACCCCGCTACCAGGCGGAAGCGTC
The DNA here is from genome assembly GCA_035262765.1 of Gaiellaceae bacterium. Classification (GTDB taxonomy): domain Bacteria; phylum Actinomycetota; class Thermoleophilia; order Gaiellales; family Gaiellaceae; genus Palsa-739. The sequence goes on from DATFSG010000304.1 coordinate 4,640, forward strand.
CGAGGGATCCGAAACGCCGCGGAGATCGGTCGTGCGACGGGAGCCGCCGCAGGGCCGAACCATGCCGCGGCGGCTGCGGCGGCTAGTAGGTCACGCCGCATGCGCTGCCTCGAGCACAACGGAGGCGGCCGAGGGAAGGTCGTCGAGGGTCTGCGCGGAGCCCCTTCCCGCGCGAAGAGCGTGTTCGAGCGCTGCTCGCAGCTCGGAAGGGTGGTCGACTACCTCGGCCAGACCGAACTGGACGAAGGCGCGGTTGTTGACTCGGAGATGTCCACGTCCCCAGCCGTAGGAGATCGCGGGACAGCCGCGCATTAGAGCCTCCAGCACCGTGAGGCCGCCGGTCGAATGCACGAGCGCGTCCGCGGCAGCCATCCACTCCGGCATCTCCTCCGTGAACCCTTCGACCCGGACACGAGTCTCGCCCGCGAAGCGGGCCCGAAGGGCAGAGCGCAGGCTCTCGTTCCGCCCGCAGAGGCAGACGACGGCAGACACCTCCGGGAGCAGGAGTGCCTGGGCGCTCGCCCCCTCGACATCTCCCACTCCCCACCCTCCGCCCGAGACGAGCACGACTTTGCCCGTGGCCGGAAGGCCGAGTGAACGACGAGCCTCGTCCTGACTTCGACGCTCGCGGAACTCGGGCAGCGTGAACCCGTGGACGCAAGCGACCCGCGCGTCTGGACCGACGATCGTGCGCACCTCGGCGATCGACTCGGGATGGGTTACGAGGTGAACGTCGACCCCCCGGCTCGCCCAGTAGTGCATCGCGGCGAGATCGGTGATCGCGGCCACCACTGGCCGCTGCAGTCGGCCGCTCCGCTTCAGGCGGCCGAGGACTTCCGTGACGTTCGGATAGACGGAGACGATGACGTCGGGATCGATCTGGTCGATCAGACGCATCAATCCTGGCGCGCCCACGCGCGTGAGCAGCTTTTGGCTGAGCTCCCGCGTCGCCCGATTCTCGGCGACCAGCCAAAAGCCGATGTCCCACAACCACTGGAATCGGTAGAAGCCGACCCGCGGGGCGTCCTCGCTGACAAACGTGACCGCGCGACCCATCGCCACCAGACAGTCCTCCGTCACAACCTCGACGCCGGGTTCCTCACGCCCAAGCTGCGCGGCGAGGGTTTGGGCGGGCCGGTCGTGTCCCGCGCCGACGCTCGCGGTCAGGATCAGCACACGGGTCATTCCGCGCCACCGTACCGAGCGATGTGGAAGGCTCGACAAGTGGGTGCGCTTGCGATCCTCGTGCTCTCCGTCGCAGCGATCGACTCGCTCAACCCCTCGACGATCGCCCCGGCAGCCGTGCTCGCGCTCGGCGAACGCCCAGCCGGGCGGGTCGGCCTTTTCGCGCTGGGCGTGTTCGTTGTCTCGACCGCGGGCGGCCTCTTTCTGCTCTTCGTGGTTGGGCAGACCGTCGTCGCAAGGTTCGCTCACCCCGGCCCCCACACGGAGCACCTTCTCGAGTTCGCAGTTGGCATCGCGCTTCTGCTCGTCGCCGGACTGCTCTGGGTCCTCCGCGACCGGCTCCGAGCGCACCTCGGTCGCACTTCCTCAACCGGACGCCGTTCGGCCCTCCTGCTCGGCGCCGGAATCATGGCGATTGAGCTGCCCACGGCGTTCCCGTACTTCGCTGCGATCCTCGCCACGCTCGGAGCCGTCCATGGTGCCGTTCGGCAGACGGTCTTCATCATTCTCTACAACGTCGTCTTCGTCGCGCCTCTGGTCGCGCTTACTCTCCTCGTAGCCTTAAGCGGCCATCGCTACCGCGACCGGATCGAGCGAATTTCGACCGTCATCAGAACCCGTGGCCCTGACTTCCTCCCGCCCGGCATCGCGATCATCGGAGGCGCGCTCGTGATCATCGGGCTGCACGGCCTCTAGATCAGCCGGTTCGACGGTTGCGGCCGGGTGCGTTTTGCCCGAGACTGACAGCGTGCGGGCTCCTTCAGTGGCCGTTGGCGCGGGCTCAGAACAGGTGCCCGAGCGGCCGCTGCTTCGCGGAGTGTTCCACCAGGCCGGCTTCGCGGTCTCACTCGTGGTGGGGACGCTACTGATCGTCGGCGCGGACGGAGCCCGCCGGCATGTCGCTGCCGCCGTGTTCGCAGGTGCCGTCGCGGCCTGCTTCGGGGCGAGCGCGCTCTACCACCGGATCACATGGACGCCAAGGCTGCGACCGTGGATGCGACGAGTCGATCACGCAGGCGTCTATCTCCTGATCGCCGGCACCTACACACCAGTTTGTCTCCTCGTGCTACGCGGCGACTGGCGCCTGATCGTGTTGCCGACCGTCTGGGCGGGCGCCGCCGCGGCAGCCATCTTCAAGTTCGTCTGGGTAGGCGCACCAAAGTGGCTGGCCGTAGCGTTCGGAATCACGCTCGGCTGGGCCGCTGTAGCGGCTTTGCCGCAGCTCGCGACCCACCTCAACCCGGCCGGCGTAGCTCTCCTCGGCGTCGGCGGCCTCATCTATACCGCCGGCGCCCTGGTCTACGCTCGCCGCCGGCCTGACCCGGTGCCGGCCGTGTTCGGTTACCACGAGCTCTTCCACGTCCTCACCTTGGTTGCCGTCAGCTGCCAGTACGCCGCGATCGCCTTCTTCGTCATCCGTGCGGGGTAGCTGAAGTCGCGTAGTGGCGCGATGCCAGCGAATGGCGCTTGGCGCCAACGGCCGTAGCTGGGGGTCACGGTTCGGGCTCACCACCGCCAATGCGACCCCCGGCCGCATCGCGCTCCAGCATTAGAACCGTCGCCGAGGTTCTCTAAGAGGAGTTCGCCCTTCCCGCAAACTGCTACTGGCGTGGCACATTTTTGGCGGGAGCGTCAAGTACAGGTTGTGAGACGTGAGTGCGAGCGGGCGTCGGACGCGGAGCTCCTGCGGATGGGTACTGCTGAGGGGTTCGAGGAGGTCTATGACCGGCACGCGGCGCAAGTGCTTGCGTGGTCGCGGGTGCGGGTCGGCGAGCATGCCGCCGATCTGACAGCCGAGGTCTTTGCACGGGCTTGGCTGGCGCGAAGTCGGTTCAGAGCCGGGAACGAGGTGTCTGCGCTCCCGTGGTTGCTTGGGATCGCTCGGAATGTCTTGCGGGAGTCGTTGCGGAAGCGGCGGGTCGAGGACGCTGCTCGTCGTCGACTCGGTATGCCTCGTTTGCTCGCCCGAGATGCCGCTCTTGACGCACTCCACGACCGTCGGTCTCTCTCGGAGTCGGACCGTCGAGCACTTGAGTCGCTGCCAGAGCGAGATCGCGAGCTGCTGCAGTTGCGGGTGATTGAGGAACGTCCGTACCGCGACATCGCCGTGCGGCTGCGGTGTACGCCGCAGGCGGCACGCCATCGCGTCTCACGTCTACTCCGCCAACTCCAATGCACGCTTGGAGGCCAACAGCCATGAACGAGACTGCTCGGGAACTCGACCTGATCCGCACCCAGCTACGGGCCGCGATAGAACGCGACCTGCAGCACCGCGGTCCCCGCTCACGCGTCATCCATCGTCGGTCCCTACGAATCGCGATCCCGACATTGGCGGCAGTCGGCGCTGCCACCGCCGCCATCGTGCTGGTCTTGATCGCCAGCGCCGCGTCGCCGTCAGCCGCTTCCGCAGCGGCGAGAAGAGCACTCGCCGCTACCGCCGCGGCTCCCTCCGGGACACTGACCACGACCGTGCTCCACGCCGGCGCCGCCCAGACAGTTGAGAGCGCCCGCTGGAACGGCAATGACATCGCGTACTCGCCTGAGGATGGCCCGGTCCCGCAGCTTCTACTGATCGGAAGCGGCATGTACGTGCAGACTTCGGACGAACGCTGGTGGCACTACGCCAACGCCTCTGACGTCGGACAGAAGCCACTCGGCGGCCTGGCGCAACTCGCACAAGAGACCATCGCCGGCACCACCCCGCAACAAATCCTCGCCCTGGCGACCAGGGTACATGAGACGGAGCAACCGGATGGCAGTACGCTCTACACGGGCACGATTCCGGGCAGCAGCCTCAATCCGTCGACCTTTACCGGCAACGACGCCATCACGAGCATGATCCTCGGCGCCCAAAAACGCACCGACATCATGTCCGGTGCCGGACCGAACCAGGGAGGCACGCCGGGCGCCGGCCCGGGCGATCTCCAGCTCCAGATGAGCGTCGGGGCCGACGGCCTCGTCAAGCAGGTCAGCGTGACCTTCCAACAGCCGGGCACCAGCTCACCCGCGAACGGCACCTACACCTGGAGTGTCACCTACAACCAGCTCGGCAGCACGCCGCCGATTACGCCCCCCGCCAGCTCAACCGATCTCTCGCCGGGAACGCTGCCGCCCGGAACCCTGCCACCGGGAACCCAGCCGTTCGGAACCACGCCGCAGAACAACGGCGTGCAAGGGACACAGAATCCCACTATCACCCCTGCCGAGCGGCCCGACTACTTCAAGGCCGCCGCCTGTATTCGCTCGCACGGGTTCCCCGACTTCCCCAATCCAACCTTCGGGAAGAACACCGTCACGTTCAACATCCCGCCGAACATCGACCCGAACTCCCCGCAGGCCAAAACGGCAAAGGCCATCTGCGTCAAGCTGATACCACCGGGCCTGCCCTACAGCAATCACCGGTCCCCGTGACGCACGCGGACAACGTCTCGGCGCCAAATGGCGCCGAGACGTTGTCGGCGGCACCGGCGCGGCCGGCCGGCGCCTGGTCATTTGCGTAGCTGGGGTCACGCCAGCGTCGCAACTAGGCCTTCGCGTGGCGAATGCGCCGTTGGCCTTAGGCATCCCTGGGTCGTCATGCTTGAGATGATCGGGGGGTGACATACGACCGGGACGGCACTTTGGTAGCGAGGGGCGGTTTTGAACGGGCCAGATGAGGCACGGTCGAGGCCATTCATCGCAGCGCTGCAGGTGTCGCTCGACGGCTACGTGGCGGGGCCTGAGGGCGAGCTCGACTGGGTGGATTCCTGGGCCGACTCCCTTGCGCTCGTGGGGCCGGTAGATGCCTTCGTCCTGGGCCGTGGGATGTTCGAGAATGGTTACGAGGCCTATTGGGACGCGGCGCTTGCCGACCCGGAGACCGCCTCGGAGATGTTCGGCAGGGAGCCGTATCCTCGCGAGGTGGACTACGCGCAGGTCGCTCACGCGACGCCGCACATCGTCGTGTCCAAGACCATGAATCAGGCGGCGTGGCCGAACGTGCGAATCGCGCGCGACGTAGCCGAGGTCGGAGTCCTCAAGGAGCAGCCCGGCCAGGCGGTCTATGTTGTCGGCGGCCCCGGACTCGTGGCAACCCTTATGAACGCGGGTCTGATCGACGAGCTCCGGCTAATTGTGCACCCGCTCATCCTGGGAGGCGGCACGGCGCTGTTCGGTGGGATCGAGCGGCGTCGCGTCCTCGAGTTCGTCGCCGCGGAACCCGGAGACCGCCGCCTCAACCTGACCTATCGCGTCCAAGCCGGGTAGGCGACCGCAGCGTAAGCGTCGGAAGCTGGGGTCACCGCCCGTGAGTCTGGTGCCCCTCGCTGCAGGGAGTCTCTGCGCGAGATCCATGTGGTGGCGGTGGCGTTGAGGCTGCGCCGGCGCCGCTAGGGGTGAACACCGAATTGAGCCCGTGAACCAGGTTGGGTGGTGACGAGTGACCTCCGGTTGCTACCGTGATTGAACGGTCGCCGATCGGCGGCCGGGAGATTCGGCTTCTCGTTCCTCCTGTGTTGCAGGCGTTCGAGGCTCTTGCATCTCGAACGCTTTCACACAACAAGGAAGGAACGCATGTCTCAGCCTTTTGCGGCGCTCGGAGTGAGCGCGCCCCTCGTAGAGGTTCTCGAACGTCGTGGCATCAAGTCACCGTTCGCGATCCAGAGCCTCGTCATACGAGACGCCCTCGCCGGTGTCGACGTCCTGGCTGCAGCGCCGACCGGCTCCGGGAAGACGCTCGCCTTCGGCCTCCCGATGATCATGCGGACGACCGATGCCGGCGGCCATCCAAGCGCTCTCGTGCTCGTCCCAACGCGCGAACTCGCCTCCCAGATCGTCGCCGACCTGCAGCCGCTCGCCGCAGCCTGCGACCTGCGCGTCGCGGCCGTCTACGGCGGAACCTCTGTCGGTGGCCAGGCGAAGAAGGCTCGGGGAGCCGAGATCCTCGTTGCTACTCCGGGAAGGCTCCAGGATCTCCTCGAACAGCGTCTCGTCTCGCTCGGATCGGTTCGCGTCCTGGTCCTCGACGAGGCGGATCGCATGTTGGACATGGGCTTCCGACCCCAGGTCGACCGGATCCTCGAGCGGATCCCGCAGAATCGGCAGACCCTGCTGTTCTCAGCGACGCTCGAAGGCCCGGTCGCCGATCTCGCTCGGACCTACACGGACAATCCGTCCCGGTTCACCACGGGGGCGCAGGTCGCGGATCGCGCCGGCGACGTCCGCCACGAGTTCGTGCCGGTGACCGCTGCGGACAAGCTCGAGCGCCTGGTCGAGCAGCTCGGGCGTGAGCGCGGGCTCGCCCTCGTCTTCGTTCGCACGAAGCACGGCGCCGACCGGCTTGCCCGGAAGCTCGAGCGCGACCACGACATCCGCGCTGCCGTCATGCACGGGAACATGTCCCAGAACGCCCGCGAGCGCTCATTGTCGCGGTTCGAGTCTGGACGGGTCTCGACGCTGATCGCGACGGACGTTGCGGCGCGCGGCCTCGACGTGGACGAAATCACTCACGTGATCAACTTCGACCCGCCCCGCAGCGCCGAGGACTACGTCCATCGCATCGGCAGGACAGGCCGGGCGGGCCGCACGGGGACAGGCGTCACATTCGTCCTGCCGGAGCAGGAGCTCGACGTGCGCAGGATCGCCGGGAGGCTCGGACATGCCGGAAGGTTCGCAGCGGCCGGCGTTTCCACACGCGGTCCGGCTCGCAGCAGTGGCGCCCGGCGGCATCGCTCCCGCGACCGCCGGCGCGCTCGCTGATGGCCAAGAAGCGGAGCCCCCAAACAGCTGCCAAGAGAGCGCGGGAGCAAGCGATGAGAGAGAAGCGCGAGCGGAAGCTGGCGAAAAAGCAGGCCCGTCTCGACGGAACGGCAGCGACGCCTCCACCGGACGCGCCGGCGAAACCCGAGCAGCAGTAGCAGCGTGACCGAATCCAGCCTGATCCCCCGCGACGAGCTACGCAACGTCGCGATTGTCGCGCACGTCGACCACGGGAAGACGACGCTCGTCGACGCGATGCTCTGGCAGTCCGGCTCGTTCCGCGAGAACCAGGACGTGGCCGAGCGCGTGCTCGACTCGATGGACCTTGAGCGCGAAAAAGGCATCACGATCCTCGCCAAGAACACCGCGGTACGGCTGGGAACGACGAAGATCAACATCGTCGACACGCCCGGGCACGCCGACTTCGGCGGCGAGGTCGAGTGCGGGCTGACGATGGTTGACGGAGTGCTCCTTCTCGTCGACGCCTCCGAAGGGCCGCTTCCCCAGACGAGGTTCGTGCTGCGCAAGGCTCTGGAACAGAGGCTCCCGATCGTGCTCGTCGTCAACAAGGTCGACCGGCCGGACGCGCGGCCGTCGGAGGTCGTCGACGAGGTCTACGAGCTCTTCCTCGACCTCGACGCGAGCGAAGCCCAGATCGAGTTCCCCATCGTCTACGCCGATGCGCGCGCCGGGCGCGCCGGTCTCGCCCCGGACGAACTGACGCCGGATCTGATGCCGCTGTTCGACACTCTTCTCGACGCGATCCCGCCCCCGAGTCACGATCCCGGGCACCCGCTGCAGGCTCTCGTTACAAACCTCGACGCAAGCCCGTACATGGGCCGGCTCGCGCTGCTCCGGATCCGCCACGGAACGCTTCGCAAGGGCGCGCCGATCGCCTGGTGTCGCGCCGACGGCACGATCGTGAACGCACGTGCGACGGAGCTCTACATCACGGAGGCGCTCGAGCGCGTCCCGACCGACGCGGCCGGGCCCGGCGAGATCGTCGCGCTCGCCGGCCTCGCAGCGGTGACGATCGGCGAGACGATCGCCGACCCCGACGACCCGAGGCCGCTTCCGGTCACCACCGTCGACGAACCGAGCCTGTCGGTCACGATCGGGATCAACACCAGCCCGCTCGCCGGCACCGAGGGCAGCCGACTGACGGCCAGTCAAATCCGTGACCGGCTCGATGCCGAGCTGATCGGGAACGTCTCACTGCGCGTTCGCCCGACGTCGCGACCCGACGCATGGGAGGTGCAGGGCCGCGGCGAGCTCCAGCTCGCGATTCTCATCGAGCTGATGCGCCGCGAGGGATTCGAGCTGACCGTCGGCAAGCCGGAAGTGCTGACCAAGGAACTGGACGGACGGCGCGTCGAGCCGGTCGAGCGCGTCGCGATCGACATCCCCGAGGAGTACGTCGGCGTCGTCACGCAGCTGCTCGCGCTCCGCAAGGGCCGCCTCCAGCAGATGGTCAATCACGGTACCGGCTGGGCGCGCATGGATTACGTCGTCCCTGCCCGTGGGCTCGTCGGCTTCCGCACCGAGTTCCTGACCGAAACGCGCGGCACCGGCATCCTCCACCACGTCTTCGAGGCGTGGGAGCCATGGCACGGCGAACTGCGCTCGCGACCGACCGGCAGCCTCGTCGCCGACAGGCGGGGACAG
>DATFSG010000305.1:0-3767 GCA_035262765.1 Gaiellaceae bacterium
CGCGCCGCGACCGCGTGGCCGGGATGCGTCGGGAGCCCCGGATAGAAGACCTGCTGGACGCGCGAGTTCCGCTCGAGCACCGCGGCGATCTCCATCGCGTTCAGGCAGTGTTGCCGCATCCGCAGCGCGAGCGTCTTGATCCCGCGCAGCACGAGCCAGCTGTCGAACGGGCCGGGCACGGCGCCGAGCGACTTCTGCAGGAAGCGCAGGCGCTCCGCCACGGTCGGGTCGTTCGTCCCCGCGAACCCGCCGACGACGTCGGAGTGCCCGCCGAGGTACTTCGTCGTCGAGTGGACGACGACATCGGCGCCGAGCTCGAGTGGCCGCTGCAGATACGGCGTTGCGAACGTGTTGTCCACGACGAGCAGAGCGCCGGCGGCGTGCGCGGCCTCGGCCGCCGCGGCGATGTCCACGACGTTGAGCATCGGGTTCGACGGCGTCTCGATCCAGACCATCCGCGTCGAGTCGTCGAGGTGCTCGGCGAGGTTCGGGAACTCCTCCGCCGGCAGGTAGTGGAAGCGGTAGCCCTTCGGCTCGTAGACCTGGTGGGTCATCCGGTAGACGCCGCCGTAGACGTCGGCGATCAGGACGACACGGTCACCGGGATTGAGCAGGTGCATGAGCGTCGTCGTCGCGCCGAGCCCGGAGGCGTAGGCGACGCCGTGCTCGGCCGACTCGAGCGAGGCGAGCGCCGTCTCGAGCGCCTGCCGGGTCGGGTTCGCGACGCGCGAGTAGTCGTAGCCTTTGTGCTCGCCGACCGCGTCCTGGACGTAGGTCGACGTCTGGTAGATCGGCGTGATGATCGCGCCGGTCGCGGGATCCGGCTCCTGGCCGACGTGAATGGCGCGCGTCTCGAAGTCCATCACGGCGATGCTAGTGATGCGGCGGGTGACGACGCGCGGTTTCTGGGCCGCGAGCGCCAAGCGATGCAAGGACGCAGGGAGCCTCGATAGCGGTGCTATCGGGGCGACCGAGGACGCCGCAGCGCGCCGTGTGCTCGCGGGTCATGGACTAGGCGTCGTTGCCGGCCGCGTCACTAGCCAGCACTCGAGGTCGTGCAGCGGCTCGGCGAGGTCGAGCGGCTTCTCGCCCGGCTCCCACCAGACGCCCTTGACGCTGAGCTGCTTCGTCTTGCGGTCGAAGACCGGCTCGATCCGGCCGACGATCCGGTCGCCGTGGAGGATCGGGAGGACGTAGTAGCCGTACTCGCGCTTCGCGGCCGGGACGTACATCTCCAGCCGGTAGTAGAAGCCCCACAGCGCCTCGGCGCGGGCGCGGTCGTGAACGAGGCGGTCGAACGGCGAGAGGAACGTCGTGCGCGCTGGAACCGAGCCGTCCTCGGCGTCCGGATGGGCGACAAGCCGGCCGCGCTCGAGCCGCACGCCGAGCGCGCGGAAGCGCTTCTCCGCGATCAGCTTCTCGGCCCGCGGCCAGGGGATCGTCTCCGTCTCGGGATACCAGCGGCCGGCGAGATCCCAGACGCGCTGCTTGCCGCGGCGGCCCACGACGGCCACCTCGCCGCGCGCGGCGAGGATCTCGAGCATCAGCCCCATCTTGCGCGCGCCCCACCAGTCGTGGTCCTCGCGCTCGTGGCCCTTGTGATCGTCGATCTCGCGCGAGAGAAGCGGGCCGCGCGCGTCGAGCTCGCGCAACACGTAGCGGCGGAACGAGCGGTTCTCTTTCAGCCACTCGTTCGCGTTGCGGTTCAGCGAACGGCGCATGCGCGCCCGCAGCAGCGGCAGGTCCTCGACGGGATAGATGAACGCACGCCACTCGACGAGCTTGCGGTCCTGCCAGAGCAGCCGGTCGAGCTGCGCGGTGTCGAACAGGCCGAGCCGGCTCCAGAGGACGAGGTGCTGGGGCGGTGCGACGACCGAGATCGGATCGAGTTGGAGGAAGCCGAGCCGGCGCACGGTCTCCAGCACGCCGCTCGCGGTGCCGTCGAGGCCCTGCGCGCGCACCGCGATGCGGCGCGCGTCCTCGACCGGAACCTCACGCATGCCGCACCTCCTCGAGCCCGAGCACGCGTGCGAGGCGAGCCGCCGCCCGTTGGAGCTTGGCGTTGACGTTCCCGCGCACACCCGGCTCGGGGTGGAAGCGGCGCACGTGGAGCACGCGCTCCGCGCGATCCGCCTTGAGGTCGGCGCGGCCGACGATCCGGTCGCCCGCGAGCAGCGGCAGCACGTAGTAGCCGTAGGCGCGCTCGTGCTCGCGCTTGTAGACCTCGATCACGTGCCGGAAGCCGAACACGCGCTCGAGCAGCGGCCGGTCCCACACGAGGTTGTCGAAGGGGCAGAGCAGGACGGGCGGCGCCGGGTCGCCGTCGAGCTCGGCGTCGGCGTCGACGTAGAACGGCGCGCCTCCGTCGTCCGCATGCACCTCGCGCAGCAGCCCTTCGTCCACCAGCGCGAGGATGTGATGGTGGAAGCGCGCCCGGCCGCCCTTGAGCCGCCAGTGCTCGCGGATCGCGGGCTCGGTCAGCGCGCCCCGCGCTCGCACGGCGCGCAGCGCGAACGCGCGCAGCGTCTCGTCCTCCTCGGGTATCGGCGCGTCGAGCATGGCGCGCGGGATCACCCGCTCGGCGAGGTCGTAGCGGCGCTGGAACGACTGGCGCCCGGCGACGACGAGCACTCCTCGGTCCCACAGCGCCTCGAGCACCATCTTGGCCGGCTTCCAGTTCCACATCTCGGTGCCGTCGCCGGCCCCCTCGAAGTCGCGCGAGCCGAGCGGGCCCTCCTCGCGGATCCGCGCCAGGATCGGCTCGACCAGGTCGGCGTGCCGGTCCAGCGCGGTCTCGTGGAAGCGCCAGTGGCCCTTGCCCTCCATGTTGCGGCGGCAATGGGGCCAGAGCTCGATGGGGAGGAGGCAGGCCTCGTGCGCCCAGTACTCGAAGACGCGGCCGGAGGTCAGCAGCTTCTGCAGCTTCGGCTCGGAGTACGCGCCGATGCGGCTCGACAGGGTGAGACGGTGCGCGCGGTCGACGGCCGAGATCGAGTCGAGTTGCACCGCGCCGAGCCGGCGGATGGCACCCTCGATCTCGTCCGGCGTCGCGCGGCGGAACCGCGGCGCGTATCCCTGCGTCGACACGGTGAGCCGCCGGATCGCGGCCAGGCTGACGGTGGTGGTGGCCATGGCTTCTACCTAGCAGGTAGGCGCAGCGCTCCGCCGCCCGAGTAGATAGCCTCCTGCCCGTGCCGCGCCGGAGACGCCGGAATCCCTGGACCTCGACGGGCGAGGTGTTCATCTGGGTGCTGTTCGCGGCTCTGCTTTTCCCGGCCGGCTTCGCCGGGTGGGCCGTCGGGCACTACACGGCGTCGTCGTCCACGAAAACAGTCACCGTCGGGGGGACGTCCACCCCGGCGACGACGGCCGCGACAACGACTGCTGCAGCGACGACGACCGCTGGGGGCACAACGACGTCGGCGGCCGGCGGAGACGTCGCCGCGGGGAAGGCCGTCTTCACAGGAGCGGCTGGCTGCTCCGGCTGCCACACGTTCCAGCCTGCGGGCTCGACGGGCACGATCGGGCCGAATCTCGACACGGCGCCGTCGTCCGACGCGAAGGCCGACGGCAACATGGACCTTGCGGCGTTCGTCAAGCAGTCGATCATTGACCCGGAGGCGTACATCGCGAAGGGCTACCCGAAGGGCGTCATGCCGCCGACCTTCAAGCAGTCCCTGACACCGACGCAGGTGAACGACCTCGTCGCCTTCATCCTCTCGGGCACCTCGAAGTCCTAGCGCTCAGGCGAGAGGACGCTCGCCCAG
>DATFSG010000306.1:0-3658 GCA_035262765.1 Gaiellaceae bacterium
CGTCGACGAGCTCGAGGGTCCGGGAGGCGAGATCGGGAGTCGGCACGGCTGGCGTCATAATGACTGCCAGATGACGGTGAGACAGCCCGATCGCTCCTGGGCGGCCGAGCCCGAGCGTGGGTTCCTCCTTGCCGTGCTCGCACCCGGAGCCGACGGCGCCGACGAGCTGGCCGAGCTCGAGGAGCTGGCGCGGACGGCGCTGGTTGAGCCGGTCGGACGGGTCGTCCAGCACCGGCGGTTCCCGGACCCGCGGAGCTACGTCGGCAAAGGGAAGCTCGAGGAGCTCAAGCAGGAGTACGGGAACGCCGCCGCAGAGGTGCTGATCGTCGACGACGAGCTCAGCCCGCCGCAACAGCGAGCCCTCGAGAACGCGCTCCAGGCGCGCGTCGTCGACCGCACCCAGCTAATCCTCGACATCTTCGCCCAGCACGCCGTCAGTGCCGAGGGAAAGCTCCAAGTCGAGCTCGCGCAGCTCGATTACAACCTCCCGCGGATGCGCGGCATGTGGCAGCACCTCGAGCGGCTCGGCGGCGGCACCGGTGGCCTCGGCGCCGGAGCCGGCACCCGCGGCCCGGGCGAGTCGCAGCTCGAAACTGACCAGCGCCTCGCGCGCCGGCGCATCACGCTTCTGCGCGCTCGGCTGCGCAAGCTGAGCAGCCAGCGCGACGTCCGGCGCAAGGAGCGGAAGCGCACCGAGACTCCGACGGTTGCGCTGGCCGGCTACACGAACGCCGGCAAGTCGACGCTTCTCAACGCGCTCACGGATGCGGGCGTCTCGGTGCGCGATCGGTTGTTCGAGACGCTCGACCCGGTGACGCGCGGCTTCGAGCAGGAAGGCCGCCGCTATCTCGTCACCGACACCGTCGGCTTCGTCCGCCGCCTGCCGCACCAGCTGGTCGAAGGGTTCGCCGCGACGCTCGAGGAGACTCTCGTGGCCGATCTCGTCCTGCACGTCGTCGACGGGTCGGCATCCGAGCAGCAGCTCGTCGAGCAGATCGCAGCCGTCGACGGCGTCCTGACGGAGATCGGCGCGACCGATCTGCCCGTCGAGCTCGTCGCAAACAAGATCGACGCGGTGGACACGCTCGGGCGGCGTCGGCTGTCGAATCGGTACCCGGACGCGCTGCAGATCTCGGCGCTCACCGGCGAGGGGCTCGACGAGCTGCGGGCACGGATCGCCGAGCGCTTCGGTGAGCGGTTCGAGCGCGTGCGCCTCCTACTGCCGTACGACGAGGGAGCGCGCCTGAACGAGCTCTATGCGCTCGGCGCCCCGATCGACGAGCGCGAGGACACCGAGGAAGGCGTTCTCGTCGTCGCACGCCTGCCACGGCGCGAGCTACACCGCTACGCGCCGTATCTCATAGCCGAGGAAGCTCCCAAGCGGCGCCGGAAGGGCGCGTGACCGAGCTACCCGTGCAGCGCCTCCACGACGGCGCGACGCTGCCGACGCGCGCCTACGACGGCGACGCCGGCCTCGATCTCTCCGCGTGCGAGCGCGTCGAGCTCGGACCGGGGGAGCGGGCAGCGGTCGGGACCGGCCTCTCGGTGGCAATCCCCGCCGGCCACGCAGGGTTCGTCCAGCCGCGGTCGGGCCTGGCTGTCAAGCACGGCATCACCGTTCTGAACACGCCGGGCCTCGTCGACGCGGGCTACCGCGGCGAGCTCAAGGTCGTGCTGCTGAACACCGACCGCGCGGAGCCGTTCGTCGTCCTGCCGGGAATGCGGATTGCGCAGCTCGTCGTCGTCCCAGTGGCCTTGCCGCAGCCGACTGAAGTCACCGAGCTCCCGGCGAGCGAGCGCGGCGAGAAGGGCTTCGGCAGCTCGGCCCACTGATGCCGCTCGAGCCGCGCATCCGGGTCTCGGCCGTCCTCCGCTGGGAGGGACGCGTCCTGCTCTGCCGGCACGAGAAGTCCGGGCGCGGCGAGTACTGGCTCCTGCCCGGCGGGGGAGTCAATAGCGGCGAGAGCCTCGTCGAGGGGTTGCGGCGCGAGCTCGTGGAGGAGGTCGGGATCGGCGACGACCTCACGTTCGAGGGGCCGGTCGCGGTCGTCGACTCGATCGCGCCGAAGCGCGCGTTCGTCGGGAAGCACGTGGTGCACATCATCTTCGCCGCCGACCTCTCCGGGCGGTCACTCGAGCGAGTCACCTCGAAGGACGCCGCCGTGCGCGGCCACCGCCTCTTCGACCCGGCCGAGCTCGACGACGTCGTGCTGCACCCGCCGATCCACCGCTTCCTCGGTCGCTGGCAACCCGGCGACCCGGCCGTCTACCTCGGGGCTCTGTGGGCGCCGTGAGGTCGTAGGTGGCGCCTCCGGTCAGACGAGTCTCGATCCAGGGGTACCGCGCAGCGCGCGAGCTCGAGCTCACTCCGGGCTCCATGTGTGCGCTCGTCGGAGAGGCATCCAGCGGCAAGTCGACGGTACTGACCGCGATCTGGACGCTGCTCGAGGCCGCCGCGCCGCCGCCGACGATCGACGACGTCGCGCGCGACGGAGCGGGAGGGAGGATCCGACTCGAGGCGGACGTCGCGAAAGGGACGATCTTCCTCGATGCTAGGCCGCCCGACACGCTGAACCTCAACCGAGCAGGCGCGCCCCCGGTGCTCTTTCTGCCGGCGAACCTCCGCTCGCGGACGCTCGTCGCGCCGGCGACCGGCCGCGGCGCCGCCGAGGTGGCGGAGCTGTTCCAACCGCCGACCGTCGACCGCCACTGGGCCGCAGCGGACGGCGGCCTCGCGCTCGTCGCCGGCATGGAGCGGCTGCTGCACTCGAACCTGCGCCACTTCGTGCTTCTGATCGAGGAGCCGGAGCTCTACCTCAGCCCGCATGCCCAGCGCCAGCTCTACGGCCTGCTGCGGGCGCTCGCACAGGCGGGGAACCAGATCCTCTACTCGACCCACGCGCCGGTCTTCCTCAGCGTCGACAAGCTCGAGGAGCTCGCACTCGTCCGCCACACGCCGACCGGCGGGACGTCGCTCTTCCAGCCCGAGCCGCTCGCTGAGGCCGAGTCGTTCCGGGCGCTGTCCGAGTTCGACAGCGGCCGCGCCGAGCTGTTCCTCGCACGCTGCGCGGTGCTTGTTGAGGGACGCACCGAGAAGCTGACCTTCCCGCTGGTCTTCGACGCGCTCGGCGTCGATCCCGACAAGGAAGGGATCCTCGTGCTCGAGTGCGGCGGCAAGGGCAACATGCCGCTGTTTGCGCGCATCGCCAACGCGTGCAGCATCCCGTACGCCGTCGTCCACGACCGCGACGCGCCGCGCGGCGTCCGGCCCGTCGAGTCGGAGCGAGTCGTCAATCGGCAGATCCGAGAGATCGCCGGCAGTCGGCGGACGGTCGTGCTCACGCCGGACTTCGAGAGCGTCTCCGGCCTGAGAGCGAGCACGCGCGGCCGCAACAAGCCGCAGAAGGCTTGGCAGCGCTACCGCGGCAACGGCCAGGTGCCCGAGCCCTTGCGCGTGGCCGTGGAGAAGATCCTCAAGATCGCGCAGGCCGGTAGCTAGTCGAACTTGCCGCCGCGTGAGCGCGCCCGAGCGGCGGAGACTTCGTGCGCGCGGCCCTCGAGCCTGTCGGGCAACGGCTCGAGCTCCAGCGCTTCCCCGCCGAGCCGGTGCGCGAGCGCCTGAGCGAGCAGCCAGTCGGCGAGCCAGGCGTTGCGGGGC
>DATFSG010000307.1:0-2480 GCA_035262765.1 Gaiellaceae bacterium
ATTCGCCCGAGGTGCCGGACCGGTTCGATCCGGCACCTCGAGTCGTGCGGGTCACGACGACGGCGTGTCGTATCCGTCGTGGGGTGAGCCGAGATACGGGAACGACGACTGGTAGCGGTCGGTTCCCGGCGTGAGGTACGACTTCACGTCGCTGACGTGCGTGTCGGGCGTGAAGCTCGAGTCGACGAACGGCAGCGTCGCGCCGGCGATTGCCTGCAGCTCGATCGTGACGATGTCGTCGAACACACGCCGGCCGTTCGGGAAGCCGGCGATGTCGCCGCCGAGCAGGCCGAACGCGTTCGGGTCCGAGGCCGGCGGGATCGCGACGTTCAGCCGCAGCATGTCCGCCGGATTCGGCCCGGTGAAGTTGCCCGGGAAGCCCGGGACGACTCCGTTCGGGATCCCCGTGAGCAGGATCGCGTGCAGGTCGGCCCGGTTCTTCGTGTACGCGCCCAGGTTCGGGAACACGCCCGGGTAGAGCACGGGCAGGAGCCTGGCCAGCTCCGGCTGGTTGACGTACGACTCGAACTCGCCGGCGTCGTCGATCGGGTCGACGGCGTTCCAGCGGTCCTTGTCCCCGACGTGGACGACGACCTCGTTGAAGAGCGGGTTGCCCAGGCGCGAGACCTGGACCCACGGCCCGCTTCCCTTCGGCGAGTTGCCGTTCTCGTCGCGGACGACGACCTTGCGGCGGCTCGCGGCGCTCCAGATGCCCAGCACCGACTTGAGGTTCGTCGGGTCGGTCGGCATGGAGCCGTCGCGCGTCAGCATCGAGATCGGGACCTTGATCGCGAGCGTGTGGATGTTCAGCGTCTTCAGCGGGTCGACGCTCGTCCCGGCCGCCGACGAGATCAGGTGGAACTGCTGGAGCTCCCTGATGTCGCCGAGGTCGAAGATCGCGCCGAGGTCGACGAAGAAGCCGTCGTTGCGCTGGCCGGCGAAGACGGTCTCGCCGGACGGTAGGTGGTGCACTGCAGCCGCCGCGAGCGAGTCGTAGTTCGGCGTCGAGCGCGGGCCGATGTTGCACGGCGGGCACGAGAGGTCGTGCCCGATGACCTTGCCCTTGCCATCCTGCTCGTGATGCTGCTTCTTGCCGTTCGGGCCGCCGCCGGGTCCGGGGCCGTGCCCGCGGATGACGGAGACGTCGTAGAGCTGCCGCTTGTTCCAGCTCGGATCGGTGAGCGAGGTGATCGGCCCGGTGTTGTAGAGGAACGTCTCCTCGTTCTGGAACGTCGTCCGGAACTGGAACTGGTACGTGATGTCCGGCAGTGCGTCGCCGTTGTTGTCGATGAAGATCGAGTAGAGGACGTCGTCACCGAACTCGAAGAAGTTCGGCCCGCCGGGCGGCCCCTGCAGGGGGACGAAGTTGGTGAGGATGGTGACGGTACTCGGGTCGTCCGGGCTGACGAACGCGTAGACGTCGGCGTTGTCGGCAGCCGGGTCCTGGCTGATCCCGGGAGCTTCGCGGTGGGAGGACATCTAGCTCACCCCCTTCCTGCCGGCCGCGCGCAGCAGCCGACGCACGAGGACGCGGTCGCGGTACGTGTGCTCGGCGGTGCCCGAGGTGACGGTCACCTCGCCGCGCTCGGCGTTGCGGACGTACGCGACGACCGGCTCGTCCGGGACTCCGGCCGTCGGGTGGGTGCGCTCGGCTCCCTCCTCGCCCAGCGCCGCCTTCGCGATCGGCGGCGCCGTGGCGAGTGCCGCTGCGCCGGTGGCCGCGCCGGCGATCTTCATGAATGAGCGCCTACTCAGGCGTTCCATTGCCCTCTCCTTCCCGGCAGCCCCCTAGGCCGCCGCCATGGAATGCGGTCGGCGCTGGTTCGCTCGAACGGGTGGACCGGTTCGATCGCTTGAACCGGCTGCCCTCGGTGAGCGAATAATCGGCGCTGTGAACCGGCAGCTCGCCCACCTCTCCGACGAAGCGCTCGTCGCGCTGGCCGCACGGTCGGAGCAATCGGCGCTCGCGGAGCTGTACGACCGCTACGGCCGCACCGCCTACGGGCTCGCGCTGCGCATCCTGCGCGACCAGGCGCTCGCGGAGGACGCGGTGCAGGAGGCGTTCCTCACGATCTGGCGGACGGCCTCCCGCTTCATGCCCGAGCGCGGCAAGGCGAGCACGTGGATCCTCACGCTCGTGCACCGACGGGCGGTCGACGCCGTCCGGCGCGAGCAGCGGCGGCGCGCCGACTCGCTCGACCGCGCCGCCGAGCCGGCCGACGAGGGCGGCGTGGAAGAGGACGCATTCCTGCGGCTGCAGCGCGAGCGCGTGCAAGCCGCGCTGAAGAACCTGCCCGACGCGCAGCGGGAGGCGCTCGAGCTCGCCTACTACGGAGGGTTCAGCCAGTCGGAGCTCGCCGAGAGGCTCGGCCAGCCCCTCGGTACCATCAAAAGCCGGATGTTCGGGGGGCTCTCGCGCATGCGCGAGCTGCTCGGCGAACCCGGGACGGAGACTTCATGGACGCCCACGACCTGACCGC
>DATFSG010000308.1:0-7268 GCA_035262765.1 Gaiellaceae bacterium
CAGCGCCTGCGACTGCGGGCTGTCCAGCGTCGATTGGAGCGTGCGTTCCAGCTCGCCCGACTCTACGAGTTCGTGGACGACTCGCTCCACGACACGGTGCCGGACGAGCAGCTTGCCCAGCTCCTCGGGCAGCGGGCTCGAGAGCGTGCGGTCGAGCGCCCGCTTGACCTCGGGCATCGTCAGGAGCTCCTCGGCGGCCGCCTCGATCGGGCCGCGCCAGACCCGCGCCGCGACTCGTGCGGAATAGGCGGCGGCGCCGCCGATCGCGTCCGCGACTGCGGACCGTTCTTCGGGCGTTCCCTCGGCGGCTGTCATCGCGGGCCTGGAGGGCAGGCAGCTAGTAGCTGCCCTCGCCGTGACTCTGGGTCCGGCGATCGTGGATCCAGCCGAAGGTCAGCGCCACCACGGCGAGCAGGAGGAGCGCGCCGCCAAAGCTCCAGGCGTAGGTCACGCTGAGGAAGATCCAGGCGATGACGAACAGGGCGATGGCGCCGGCGACGAACAGCCCGGCGACCTTCACCCAGAACTTCCAGCCGAAGTCGTCGTCCATCGTTTCGCAGGCTCTATTCGACGCGCCTGCGCAACATCATCCGTTCGGGATGATCGGCACAAATGGCCGCTTCAGCGGCCCGCGGCGTAGCCCTGCATGCCGCGCGCGTTGGCACCGGCCGTCAGGATCCCGCCGGGCTCTCGTCCGACGGCGGCGACGCGGCCGAGCGTCCAGGGGCCGGACACCTCGACGTCGTGGCCACGCCGGCGCAGGTCCTCGATCGTGTCCGGCCCGGCGCGTTCTTCGACCGCGACGTGCAGCGGGATGGTCTCGCGCGGGTAGAAGCTCGATGGGAACGCCTCGGTGTGGTGGTTCGGCGCGTCGATCGCGGCCTGGAGATCGAGCCCGTGGTGGACATGCGCGAGGAAGACGTGCAGTGTCCACTGGTCCTGCTGGTCGCCGCCCGGCGTGCCGATCGCGAGAGACGGCTCTCCGCCGCGGGCGGCGATGGTGGGCGAGAGCGTCGTGCGCGGACGCTTGCGCGGCTCGAGCGAGTTCGGCAGTCCCTCCTCGAGCCAGAACATCTGAGCTCGCGTGCCGAGTGGGAAGCCGAGCGAGGGGACGACCGGCGCGCCCCAGAGCCAGCCGCCGCTCGGCGTCGCCGAGACCATGTTCCCCCAGCGGTCGACGACGTCCAGATGGACGGTGTCGCCGCGCGTGGGCTCGCCGACGCCGGGCGCGATCGGCGCATTCTCCACCGGCTGGGCCAGGCGCGGCTCGCGACCACCGGGCGAGCCGGGACGGAGCTCGGGTGACGCCTCGTCGGCGAGCAGCCCGCGCCGCTCCTCCGCGTAGTCCCGCGAGAGCAGGTCGGCAAGGGGCACCTCGGTGAAGTCCGGGTCTCCGTACCAGGCTTCGCGGTCGGCGAACGCGAGCTTCGCGCACTCCGTGATGATGTGCACCCACTCGCCGCTGGCCTGGCCGATCCCGCCGAGGTCGAATCCCTCGAGAAGCCGGAGCTGCTGGAGGAAGACCGGCGCCTGGCTCCACGGGCCGGCCTTGAAGACCTCGTAGCCGTGGTAGTTGACCGAGAGCGGCTCCTCCCAGGTCGGCACCCAGTCGCGCAGGTCGCTCTCGGCGAGCAGGCCCGCATGGCGCTCGCCGGAGCTGTCGAGCCACTCACGCTCCTGGAAGCGGACGAACTCCTCCGCGACGAAGCCGCGATACCAGCAGTCGTAGGCGGCCTCGAGCTGCACGTCTCGGTCGTGCGAGGCTTCCTCGGCCTCGTGGAGGATGCGCCGGTAGGTCTCGGCGAGTGCAGGGTTCCGGTGCAGCGTCCCCGGCTCGGGAATCGGGAGATAAACGTCAGCGCTCGTCGTCCAGTCGTCGCGGCAGAGCTGTTCGATCCGGCGGATCGCGTCGCCGATCGACGGGAGGGCCGGGTAGCCGTCCTCGGCGTAGCCGATCGCGAAGTGGAGCACGTCGCGCAGCGGCAGCGTCCCGTGCTCGCGGAGCAGTGAGATCCAGCCGCCGAAGGCGCCGGGCACCACCGCGGCCAGCGGGCCGGTGCCGGGAATCAGCCCGAGGCCGAGCTCGTCGCGGAACCGCTCGATCGTCGCCGCCTGCGGCGCGGGGCCCTGCGCGCACAGGACGAGCGGCCGGTCGCGCCCGGTAGGCCAGACGAGCGCGGGCAGGTCGCCGCCGGGGCCGTTGAGGTGCGGCTCGACGACCTGGAGCGTGAACCCGGTCGCGACGGCAGCGTCGAACGCGTTCCCTCCCTGCTCGAGCACTGCCATTCCGGCCGCCGACGCGAGCCAGTGCGTCGACGCGACCATCCCGAAGGTTCCACGGAGCTCGGGACGCGTCGAGAAGCTCATCGCCCGACGATAGTGTGCGGCGCCATGCGCGCGCACCTGCAATCGCTCCGACTCGACCCGAAGCTGCTCGCGATCGGGCTCGGCGGCGGCCTGCTGTCGGGGCTGCTGGGAGTCGGTGGCGGCATCGTGATGGTGCCGTTGCTCGTCCTCTGGGCCGCCTATTCGCAGCGTGACGCGCACGCCATCTCGCTCGGCGCGATCATCCCGATCAGCATCGCCGGAATCGCGACCTACGGCGTCGCGGGAGAGGTGCGGTACGGGACCGCGATCGCGCTTGCTGCCGGGTCGATCGTCGGTGCTCGCATCGGTGCCGGTTGGCTCGCGCGGATCGACGAGCGGCTGCTGAAGATCGTGTTCGGGACGTTCCTCGTCGGCGTTGCCGTGCTGATGGGAACCCGCGGATGAGCGGCCCGACGCTCTACGTCGCGCTGGTCGCGTTCGGCGTCGTCGTCGGCTTTGCCTCAGGACTGCTTGGCGTCGGCGGCGGGACGCTGATCGTTCCCTTCCTCACCCTCGCGGTCGGCTTCTCGCAGCACTCGGCCGAGGCAACCTCGCTCCTGGTCATCCTGCCGACGGCGATCGCGGGGAGCCTCGTCCTCCGCCGCCGCGGCGTCGGCGATCTCGGGCTGGCGCTCCGCTTCGGCACGGTCGGCGCGATCGGCAGCGTCCTCGGCGCGTTGCTCGCGCTCGCGTTACCGGCGGACACGCTCCGCCTCGTGTTCGCAGTCTTCGTGGGGCTCGTCGGCCTGCGGCTCGCCCGCGACGGGATCCGCGGCGACCGGCCGGCGTCGGAGTAGCCGTGTCCTACGACCCCACGCTGTTCGAGGGCGCCGCCGCGCACTACCGGTATGGCAGGCCGCCGTATTCGCTGCAGCTCGAGTCGGTTCTCACCGAGGAGTTGGGCCTGGACGGGAGCGGCCGGCTGCTCGACGGCGGCTGCGGGCCGGGGATCCTCACCGTCCGGCTCGCTCACCTGTTCGAGGAGGCTGTCGGCCTCGACCCCGACGCGGCCATGCTCGCGGAAGGCCGCCGGGTCGCCGACGAGCGGGGGATCCCGAACATCCGCTGGGTGCAGGCCCTCGCGGAGGACCTCCCCGGGGTTGCGCCAGGCCCATACCGGCTCGTCACTTTCGGGTCGTCACTCCACTGGACCGACGAGCAGCGTGTCATGGAAACCGTCTACGACATGCTCGAGCCGGGCGGCGCGCTGGCGATGATCGTCCATACGGTCGAGGGCCGGCCCGAACCGCCGAGCCCCGGGCAGCCGCGGATCCCGCATGCCGAGATCAAGGAGCTGGTCGAGAAGTACCTCGGACCCAGGCAACGCGCCGGTCAGGGCTTCACACCGGTGCGGACGCATCGCTTCGAGGACGTGCTCGTCCGCACGCGCTTCGGTGCGCCACGCGCGATCTTTGTCCCCGGCATCCCAGACCTGCTGCGCGACAGCGAGAGCGTGCTGTCGGGCTACTTCTCGTTCTCGTCCTCGGCGCCGCACCTGTACGGCGACCGCGTCGAAGACTTTGCGCAGGAGGTCAGAGAACTGCTGGCCGCGCGATCGCCGGACGGTCTGTTCTGGGACTGGCCGGGCGACACCGAGGTCGTGCTCGCCGTCAGAAGCTGAAGCCGGCGGGGTACGCGTAGGTCGAGAGGTACCAGACGTCGAGCCCGATCACTCCGCCGTACGCCCCGGCCCAGGCGAGCCGGTACCAGGTTGCCGGGTCGCGCCGGATGACGGCGATCAAGGCCCAGGCGAGCACGGCGAGCTGGAAGATGACGTAGGCGAGCGGCTTCACGGCGGCAGTCTAGAGCTGGCCCCAACTGGAGCTGGGGATGTTCACCGCTCCCACGAGCGGGTGGCCGACGTCGAGCTGGATTTGCGTGTGCTCGTGCATCGGGATGTCGCGCGGGTCGCCGGTCCAGACCTTGCCGTCGACCAGCGCGGTCACCTTCCCCTTCGCCGGTCCGACCTGCGTCGACGAGAGCGGCTGGCTCCAGATGTCGAAGAAGTTGCCGAGCGTGTAGGTGCGCTGCGTCGGCGACTCGATGTGGATGACCCCGTCGGCCGCGTGCGTGTGCAGCCAGGAGAAGCAGTCTCCGCCGCCGACGAACGGGACTGCCGACCCAGGGTCGAGCTTCGGGTTGGCGATCCCGACCCCGTACGGAACCTTCTCCGGCTTGCCGTTGACGAAGATCGTCAGGCGCGAGTGGATGTGGAAGGCGACCTGTTCGTTGAGCTGGCACTCGATGCCGTCGACCGTCTGGCCGGGCGCCGGCGAGGCGGCGGGTGCAAGGTTCGGGCCGGTCTCGAGCGGCGGACCCTCCGGGCCGGCGGGCCCGAGAGGCGGTGGCGAGACGAAGTTGGTGGAGCCCGTTTGCGTGTTGGAGCTGCCGCCGCCGCTGACGGCGACCCCCAGCCCGATGCCGAACCCGGCCACAAGGACTACGACCGCGACGATGAGCCAGGTGCGCCTCGAGAAGCCGGACGGCGTGCTGCTCCCGCCTTTCGAACGTACCGGCGGAGGCGGCCGACCCCCCGACGCGGCACGCCTCTGCTGCTTCGACTTCTTGCCGCTCGGCATGCGTCGGGAAGCGTAGCCGCGTGGTCGGGCGACGCTATTCGTAACCGAGATCGCGAAGCCGCTCGACCATCTGCCGCTCTTCCTCCTCCGAGTAGACCGGCGCGTCGCTCGCATCGTGCGACGGTTCGGGCGCGACCGCGGCGGCAGCCTCCGTCCTCGAGCCCTCGTCGAGGATCGCCGCAAGCGGCTCGCCGTCGAGACCCTCGGCCGAGAGCCCGAGCAGGCTGAGGATGGTCGCAGGCATCTGCACGATCTCGGCGTCCTCCGGCAGGTCCGCGGGCTGAATCCCCGGCCCGGCGGCGGCCAGGATCCCGTCGACGCCGTGGTGCGCCGAGAAGCCGTACGAGTGCGCGGGGTCGAGCACCTCCTTGCGCTCGAACGCGCTCTCGAAGGGCCGGCGCGAGGCGTCGACGTGGATCCGCTCGTCGTTGGGGAGAAGGACGAGCTCGGGCGCCTTGTCGAGGAACGGCCCCGAGTAAAGCTCCTCCTTGTGCAGCAGCCGGAATGCGGGCTCGCCGGTCTCCGGATGCTTGATCTCGGCAATCTCCGCGGCGAGCGACTCGAGGTACTTGCGGTCGCTGCGCGCGCCGCTCGCCTCGCCGAGGAACAACTGCCCGCCCGCCGCAAAAGCGTACGCGCGCGTCGAGCCGAAGTCGATGTCCCCGAAGGCGCGGTCGGTCGCAGGCCGAGGCAGCAGCGGGATCAGGTCGACCGTCTGGCCGTACCAGCGCTTGGTACGGGCGAGGCGCTGGTCGACCTTCGCGAGATAGTCGAGCCGCCCGTGCCGCCATGGCTGCATCGAGCGGCGGCGAAAGCGGAGGTGGCCGTTCTCCTCGAGCCAGCGGTCGACGTGGAAAGACCAGTAGATGGGCTTCATCCCGTGGTCGGAGAAGAGAAGGACCGTCGGCTCCTCGCCCCAGAGGCCCGCGGCGAAGTGGATCAGCTCGCCGCAGACCGCGTCGGCGCGCTCGTAGACCTGGATCAACTCGTCGCCCGCCTGCGCCGGGTCGTGCGCGGGGTGGTTCGGGTCCCAGCGGCTGAAGCCGAGGTGGCCCATGTGGTCGGTGCTCATGAAGTCGACGGCGAGGAGCGAGAGGTCGGGCTCCAGCTCCATGGCGACCTTGCACACGCCCGCCATCTCGTCGAGGTGCTCGAGCAGGTGCTGCGTGTACTGCGGGAAGTTCTCCCACCAGCGCTCCGCCATCGGATGGTGCGCGGTGACGAGATTCGGGTGCGCCGCGTAGATCTTCTCCTCGGCGGATTTCGGCAGGATCTCGGGCCGCTCGGGACCGCCGTAGCCGGTGACGACGATGCCCTCGATCTGCTCGGGCGGATAGGTCATCGGGATGCCGATGAACGCGGAGCGGAGGCCGGCCGAGCCGAGCGTCCGCCAGAACGGCGTCCCCGTGCGGCTCGCGGCGCTCTCCATCTTCTGCTGGCCGCGATTCGGGTTGGTCGTGAAGTTGAAGATCCCGTGTCGGCCGGGGTTCAGGCCGGTGAGGAACGACGACCAGGCGACCGGCGTGAAGGCCGGGATCGTCGAGCGCAGCGGGCCGAAGGTGCCCTCGCGCGCGAGGCGGGAGATCGTCGGGAAGCGCCCTTCGCCCATCAGCTGCTCGACGAGCTCGTGGTCAGCCCCGTCCATGCCGAGGGCGAGGATCCTCACGCTGCTGTCACCTCCTGGTAGATGCGCTCGAGCTCCGCGGTCGGGTCGCCGTACGCCTCGAGGACGACGCGCCGGTTGCGCTCGCCATAGGTCGCACGCAGCTCGGGATCGCGCGCGAGCCGGAGAAGCGCGTCCGCGACGGAGGCGTCGTCCTCGTTGGAGACGATCTCCGCGCCCTCGCCCTGCCCGACCCACTCCTCGATCGAGGCCGCAGGCGTCGCGACGATGGGAAGTCCGCTCGCCATCGACTCGAGCAGCGAGGGGGGAGAGGAATCGGAGTCGGTGAGCGTGACGGCGACGTCCGCCGAGGCGATCAACGCGGGCAGCTCGGGTGGCGGCACGGTCGTGAACGCAACCAGATCGCGCAGGCCGAGCCGGTCGACGAGCTGCTCGACCTCGCCGCGCAGCGGGCCGCGCCGGGCGGCGAGCAGGAGCCGCGCGCCGGGCTCGTCGCGCCGGAGGCGGTCGAATGCGCGAACGAGCACGTCGATGTGCGTGTCGGGCCGGAAGTTGCGGAGCGAGAGGACGACGAAGGCGTCCTCGGGCCAGCCGAGACGCTCGCGGAAGCCTGCGTCCCGCCGCTCCGGGCCGAAGCCCGAGAGGTCGACATGCCAGAGCACGTAGCGGACTCGCTCGGCCGGCGCATCGAGCTCGGC
>DATFSG010000309.1:0-3074 GCA_035262765.1 Gaiellaceae bacterium
TGGAGCTCACGGCCGCCGACGTTGCTGCCGGGGCCCTCGGGATGGCGCCAGTCGGCGCCGGGCTGCCACCGCCACCAGTTGCGGTAGTCCTGCAGGTCGACCGGGCCGGTGGTCTTGTGAAAGAGGAGCGAGCCCGGCACGAGAAACTTCGGCTCCACGTCCGGGTAGTCCTCCGGCTTCGGCGGCACCTCGGCCCAGGTCACGTGCCCTGTCTCCTTCACGAAGCGGCGAAACTCGGCGACCGTGACCGGGTGGCGGTCGATCCAGAAGCCGGCAACCGAGACGTTGCGGACGGGCCGCTCCTCGGGATAGAAGCGCTCGCAGCCCATGCGGAACGTCCCGCCGGCTAGCTCAACCATGTTCTTCATACGAAAACGGTAGCCCCGTGAGCGGCGGCCTCGAGCGACTCCTCGGCACCGGCCGTGTAATCGAACTCGCGCTCGGCGTAGTCACGCTGCATCGGGATTTCGCCGTTCGAGTTGGCGTGCGGCCAGTCCCTCTGCCGTCATTCCCGCATCAGCATCAGCTCGGCCTCGCGCTCGAGGTCGAGGTACGGCTCACCGCTGACGTCGATCCCGAGCCGGTTGATGGTGCCGCCGGTGAAGCGGTGCGGCGCCGCTCCGGGGAAGTCGTCGGTCAGCGGCTCGCCCTCGTGGCGCCCGACATAGAGGCCCGAGCCCGCGATCGCGAACGCGCCGAGCTGCGTCTTGATCTCCGCCTCGCCGACCTTGTCGTCGCCGTGGTAGAGGGAGAGCGTGCCGAGGGTGTGGTCGGCCTCCTGCGAGGTCTTCTCGAACGACGCCGAGAGGATCAGCTTCTCGCCGGTCGGCACGTCCTTGTCCGCGACGACCTTCTGCTCCTCGCTGCCGAGGAAGTTGTTGAGGAAGTGGAGCCGGTTGTCCTTGACGTAGAGCGCATGGCCGCCGAAGCGAGTTCCCTGCGCGAACAGCACGCCTTCGGCTCCGGGCTCCGGGATGTCGACGACGGCTCCGATCACGAACGACCGCCCCCGCGTGGTTACCGCCTGCCACTCCGGGACGGGGGCCGTGTCGGGGTAGTACAGGTAGCGGCTGCGCGGCGCCGAGAGCTGCGGGCGCTCGGTGTTCAGGATCTCGAGCGCCGAGCGGTCGTCGAGCGGGAAGGCGCCGTTCGCGCCCGCCTCGGCGAACCAGATGTTCACGAGCTCGCGGACCTTGTCGGGGTGCTCGTCCGCGAGGTTGTGCGCCTCGGAGCGGTCCTCCTCGATGTTGTAGAGCTCCCACACGTCGTCGTTGTAGTGGCCCCAGCCGGCGATCGTCGGATGCGTCGTGACGGCCTTCCAGCCCTCGCACCAGATCGAGCGTGAGCCGAGCATCGAGTAGAACTGCGCCTTGCGCGGCGGCGCTGCCGATGCGTCGTCGAGCGTCGCGCGGAGGCTCCGGCCGTCGAACGGGCTCTGCGAGTGCCCCTTGATCGTCTCCGGCGGATCGACTCCGAGCAGATCGAGGATGGTCGGGACGATGTCGATCGCGTGGCAGTACTGCTCGCGCAGCTCGCCGCCGCTCTTGCCGCCGGGCGGGGCGAAGATGAACGGGTCGGACGTGCCGCCGTTGAACTCGTAACGCTTCCACATCTTGAACGGTGTGTTGAAGGCCATCGCCCAACCGTTCGGGTAGTGGTTGTACGTCTTCTCGCTGCCGAGGTCGTCGATCTTCGCGAGGTTCTCCTGCAGGTCGTCGGCCACTCCGTTCGCGAACTTCATCTCGTTGACCGATCCGGTCGGGCCGCCCTCGCCGCTCGCGCCGTTGTCGGAGACGAGCAGGATCAGAGTGTTGTCGAGCTGCTCGGTCTCCTCGAGGTAGTCGAGCAGCCGCCCGATGTTGTGGTCGGCGTGCGCGAGGAAGCCGGCATACACCTCCGCGAACCGCGCGAACAGCTTCTTCTCGTCGTCGCCGAGCGAGTCCCAGGGCAGGGTGAAGTCCATCATCGGGAAGGGCTTGCCGTCCGGGCCGGTGCGCGTCTCCGGGGTACCGATCGGGTTGATCGGGGGCAGGTCGGTGCTCTCTGGGACGAGGCCGAGCTTCTTCTGGTTGGCCAGCGTCTGCTCGCGAAGCGCCTCGTAACCCATGTCGAAGCGGCCCTTGAACTTGTCGATCCACTCCTTCGGCGCGTGGTGCGGCGCGTGGCAGGCACCCGGCGCGTAGTAGAGGAAGAACGGCTTCTCCGGCGCGATCGCCTTGGCGTCCTGAATGAATTCGATCGCCTTATCGGTGATGTCCTCCGTGAAGTGGTAGCCCTCGGCGGGGGTCTTGGGCTGGGGGACCGGGTGGTTGTCGTAGACGAGGTCGGGATACCACTGGTTCGTCTCGGCGCCCAGGAACCCGTACCAGCGCTCGAAGCCGCGGCCGGTCGGCCAGTTGCGGCGCGTCGAGGCGAGATGCATCTCGTCAGTCGGACAGAGATGCCATTTGCCGACCATGTACGTGTTCCAGCCCTGCTCGCCGAGGATCTCCGAGATCGCGCCGTTCTCGGGCGGGATCGTGCCGCTCGCGTTCGGGAAGCCGATCGCCGCCTCGGTGATGCAGGCCATGCTGTTGCGCGTGTGGTTGCGACCGTTCAGAAGGCAGGAGCGCGTCGGCGAGCACAGCGCCGTGGTGTGGAACTGCGTGTAGCGGACGCCGCGCTGCGCGATCCGGTCGATGTTCGGCGTCTCGATCGGGCCGCCGTAGCAGCTCATCGCCGAGAAGCCGACGTCGTCGAGCACGATGTAAAGGACGCTGGCCGCGCCCGGTGGAGCCTTCGGCGGCTCGAACGGCGCCCAGTCAGCCTCCGAGTCGCGGATGTCGACGTTGATCGTGCCTCTGAACGGCTCGCTCATCTGTTCCTCCTCGCTCGACCCGGGCACTGTGCCCGCGGAGCCGCCGGCCCGCCTCATCCCGTTCGGGCGAAGGGAACCGAGCAGCGGCGCCGAAACGCGCGGCTGTGTCCACCGGCGCACACGACGAGACAGGAGACGCGCTTCGCCGCACCCGTCTCGCCAACGAGCGGACGTACCTCGCCTGGTGGCGGACGGGCCTCACGACCTTCGCCGTCGG
>DATFSG010000310.1:0-3256 GCA_035262765.1 Gaiellaceae bacterium
ACGGCATGCGCAGGCGCGAACGAGCGCACCACCGGCGCTGTCGTGAACTCGTAGCCGATGCGGTTGTCAACGTCGAGGTCGACGTTCTGCGGGACGATCGTCGCTGCGATGTCGCCGTCGTCCGGGGAGGCGACGAGGCTCGACGGCGACCCCGACAGCGCGTTGCTGTTGTCCGTCCCGAGGAAGTCCTGCGCGTGGCCGTCGCCGGCAACGAGGCGCAGCGGTGTCGGCGCACTCGTCCAGCTCGCACCCGGACGCTGGAAGACGTACACGGCGCCCTGAGCCGGGTCGAAGCCGACCTGGTCCAAAGCGGAGCAGACGATGGTGCTCCCGTCGCTGCTCACCTGCGGGCAGCTCATGAAGCCGAACTCCCCGGGAGACGACGAGGTCAGCCGCACACGCTGCTGCCAGCCGCTCTGGGTGTGCTCGTACACCCAGACGGCTCCGGCATAGGAGGGCAGCCCGCTGACATTCTGCCCGGCGATCGCAGCGGTGTTGCCGTCGTTCGAGAGCGCCAGGCCTTGCCCAAAGCGGGCGCCGAAGATCGACTCGGGCGAGTCGATCGTCTGGGCCAGCGACCAGGAGGAACCGACTCGCTCGTAGTCGTAGACGCGACCGGATCCGCCGACTCCGCTCGCGTCACAGTCCGGGTCGGCGACGAGCAGACGCGAGCCGTCGCCGGAGATTGCCAGCCGCCCCGGTGCGATCGTGCCGTCACAGTCGTTGGGACTGGGCAAAACAAGGTGCTGCTCGAGTGACCAGCCGGAGAGACCGCGAACGTAGACGTCGACGCGACCGGAGCTCAGCACCGCCGCTCGCGTCCCATCTCCAGAGAGAACCGAGTTGATCCCGAAGTAGTCGCACCCGTCCCAGGTGGGCGACCCGGTCGCGCCGATCCCGGGCGGGAAGAGCGTCGCCGCGAGCTGCCAGCCGGAGGTGGCTCGCTCGTAGACGAACGCGGCACATCGATACACGCCTGGGTAGACGAACTCCATGTCCTGGGAAGCGAGCAGGGTCGACCCGTCGGCCGACAGATTGAGCTCAGCGCCGAAACCGGCGCAGTTTGCCCAGCGGGCCTGCCCGTCGCTGCCGACGGACGGCGTGGTCAGCGTGCCGTCCGCGACCCACCCCGTGTCGGTCTGCCGCTGGAGGCCGATGCCGCCGTTGTCTCCGGCGAACGCGCAGAAACCCGCCGGCTGGTGGTAGATCGTGAACGCGCGCTCGCCGCCGTCCGCAGACTCGGCCACTCGATAGAAGCTCCAGGCCGGATCGGCGCCGTTCGGGAGCGGGTCGACGCCCGCCGGTGACTGCAGTGGCTCCTCCGCCCACCCCGCCGGGAGCTGCGCAGCTCGGAAGCGTGCGATCACCGAGGTGGTCGGTGTCACCGTGACAGTGCAGTCGCCGGTGCCGGAACAGTCGCCCTGCCAGCCGAGGAAGGTCGACCCATTTGCCGGCTGCGCCGTCAGGGTCACCGGGTTCCCGACGTTTCCTGACAGGTCACAGACGACGTCGCTGCACGTGAGGCCGGAGCCCGACACGCTGCCGTCGCCCGTCCCGGTGAGAACGAGCTGCGGCATGTCTCGCTGGACGCAGAGGCCCGCCACTCCGGTCTCGGGATCGAACGTCTGGTTGCTCCACTCCTGCTGCAGGTTGTAGTGGCCTGTCCCGATCTGCTCGTTGTCGCCGGCGTTCGGACCGAAGTTCCAGGCGCACTTGTCCCCGATCTCCAAGCCGGAGGCGTCGTACCAGGCGTTGAGAAGCGGGTCGGTGATCGACTCGATCTCCTCGTGGCTGATCAGGTTGATCGTCGGGTCGGCGTCGTCTCCGTTCGGCCGGGCGCCGGTGTCGCACGCTGCGGGTGCTGCGGGCTGCGCCGCGTACGGTTGATTCGCGTAGACGACCGTGCCGTTGCCGAGACTGCTCGTGAACGAGCCGTGGTAGGCGCAGTAGTAGGAGTACGCGCAGAAGGCCCCGCCTGCGTCGAAGCACGAGCCCACGGGGGGCGGCGTGAAGATGAAGAACTCGTTGCTCAGTCCGGCCTGCCAGCCGTGGGCGGAGATGACCTTGTCGATCTCGGTCTGCAGCTGAGCATCGGTGAGACAGACCGGCAACGGCCCGTCCGTGCATCCGTTGGCGGGGTACGGATCGGTGTCGACCACCGAGCCGCCGAAGCTCACCTGGTACGCGCCCGGCCCGCTCGAGTCGCCGTACTGCGCTGCGACGGAGTAGTCGTTGTCCGAGCGTCCACTGACGGCAGCCACGTTCTGGAAGTAGCTGTCGATCACCGACTCGTAGTTCGCGCTGACGGAATAGCCCGCCGGGATCCAGAAGATCGCGTGCGCCGTGGTCTGATGCAGCACCGGACCACCGTGGTAGGCGAGGTTGTTCGCTCCCGTCCCGCTGGGACCGGCGGGGCCGGGCTGCTGCGTCGCATGCGTAGCGGCGCGCGAGAAGACGTGCGGGGTGCGCGAGAGGACGATCCCGCCGTCGTGCCCGATCCGCGTGGCCGGCGCCGCTGCTTGCTCGCCGGCACGCAGCGGCACGGGCGCCCTCGCGGACGATCCCGCGGCAGTCCCCGTCGCGACCAAGAGCGCAACAAGAACTGCGGCGCCCAACAGCGTCCCGCGCGAACCCCCCGACAGACCCATTACCGAAATCCTGATCGACCGAACGCGGTTATTCAAGAGCGTTCGAACAGCGCGGCCTGACCCTGGCCCACGCCGACACAGAGCGTCGCCAGGCCGTAGTGCCCGCCGCGACGGCGGAGCTCGTGCAGAAGCGAGACGACGAGGCGTGCGCCGCTCATTCCGAGCGGGTGACCGAGCGCGATCGCGCCGCCGTTGACGTTCACCTTCTCGGGGTCGAGGCCGAGGTCGCGGATCACCGCGAGGCTCTGGGAAGCGAAGGCCTCGTTCAGCTCCACGAGGTCGATCGCTTCGAGCGGAACGCCGCTCCGCTCGAGCAGCTTCCGCACCGCCGGGATCGGGCCGATGCCCATCACACGCGGGTCGACGCCCGCGACCGCGCTGCCGACGAACGCGCCGAGCGGCTCGACGCCGAGCTCGCCGGCCTTCTCCTCCGACGCGATCACGAGCGCCGCCGCTCCGTCGTTGATCCCCGAGGCGTTGCCGGCCGTGACCGTGCCGCCCTCGCGGAACGCGGGCTTGAGCGCGGCGAGCTTCTCGGCGGTCGTGTCCGGCCGCGGGTGCTCGTCGCGCACGACGTCGCCGACCGGGACGAGCTCGTCGGCGAAGCG
>DATFSG010000311.1:0-10954 GCA_035262765.1 Gaiellaceae bacterium
AAGACGTCGATGCCGTTCGCAGCGGCCGAGGCGACGAAGCGGCGAGAGAAGTCGGCGTCCACGGGACGCGAGCCGACGAGGAACCGCCCGCGCAGCGCTAGCCCGAGTGGCGTCTTGACGCGCGCCTTCAGCGCGCGGATCCGTTCCCACGGGCTCTCGACGCCGCGCTTGACCGCCGAGTCGAAGCAGCCGCCGCCCGAGACCTCGAGATAGGCGAAGCCGGCCTTGTCGAGCATCTCCGCGAGCCGGAGCTGCTCGGCGGCGGGCACCCGTCCCGCGAGCGGCTCCTGCCCGAGCAGGCGAATGGTCGTATCGGCGAGCGACGGCACGGCGAGACCTTACCGCCCGTCTCCAGAGGCATACTCTTCAGCCATGAGAACGAGGGTGGCGATGGTGGTCGCTGCGGTCGGACTCATCGCGCTCGCGGCCGCAGCGGAGACGCAGGCTCGGAGTTCCGCGTCGCTGCCGCGCTCGGCTCTCGTCCCGAACGCGGTCGCCTTCATCGACCGGAAGCACGGCCTCCTCGGCACGGGCTGGGAGAACTGCGCGAGCAAGTACTGGCACTGCCGCCTGCAAGGCACGATCTCAGTGACGTCCGACGGCGGTAGAACGTGGCACGTCGTGCTCCGCACACGGCGCCCCGTCGTCGCGGTGGACTCCTTCCACGACGGCGACTTTGCGCTGCTGGACAACGGTCAGACGTTCTCGACAGCGGCGTCGCAGCCGCGGCGATGGCGCCGCGAAGGCAACCATCCGCGTGCGTTCGAGGGCTACTGCCCGAAAGGCTGGAGTGCCGGATACACGGCGGACTTCGTCGACACAAACATCGCCACCCCGTGGTCGCTCTGTGGCCGCCAACCGGGCGCCGGCAATCAGGCGAAGGCGGTCTATCGAGGAACGAAACGGGTGGCGTTCACCGCGATGACGGGTGGCCCTTCGCGCGGCGGAATCAGCTCGTACGGCTACGCGGCCGGGATCTCCGGCGTGCCCTCGGCCCGCGGCTCCGCGGTCAGCGGCTTCGGGATCATCTGGGAGACGCGGGGCACGCTTTACGCCACGCGCGACGGCGGCCGCCACTGGCATGCGCTGCCTAAGGTCGCCCGGCCGGAGGTCGACTTCGGGGACTGGGCCGACGCCGACGTTTATCCGAGCGGGACCGCCTTTGTGCTCCTCTCGCACGGCGGCGGCGAGCAACGGCGGCTGATCGAGACGACGAACGCCGGTCGCACCTGGCACGTCGTGCACCGCTGGCGCTAGTCGCCGGGTAGCGCGTGCTCTTGTGCCAGCCGCGCGCCCATCTCTCGAATGCCCTCGCGGGTATTCGAAAAGAGCGTCCACGTAGCGAGGCGCTCGGGATCGTGGACACTGCGAAAGGCGACTCCCTGGTCGCCTCCCTCGAGCTGCACTGATGTTCCGCCGACCGGGAGCCAGAAGCCGAGCCCGTAGCCGCGGTCGGGGCGCGCCTTGCTCCGCTCCTTGAGCATCTCCGCGAGCGTCTCCTCACGGACGATCGAGCCCGCGAAGAGCGCCGGCCAGAAAGACGCCAGATCGGTGGCGGTCGAGTAGATGCCGCCGTCGCCGGTGCCGCACACCGGCAGGTGGAAGACGTTCGTCCGCCACTCCCCGTCGACCTGTAGGTACCCGACCGCAGCGCGCCCGGGAAGGGCGTCAGAGCGGAGGAAGGCGGTGTCACTCATCCCGGCGGGAGCGCAGACGAGGTCGCGGACGAGGTGGTGGAATCGCGTTGCCGCGGTCCGTTCCGCGATCAGCGCGAGCAGGACGTAACCGCTGTTGCAGTACGCGAAGCGCTCGCCGGGCGGGAACTTCTGCGGACGGCCATCGAGAACCGGGAGATAGTCCTCCGTCGTCGCGAGCTGCTGGACCGGAACGGGCATCAAGTAATCGGCCGGGTCGACTTCGAGCTCCTCGTCGAGGTAATCGCCGATCCCTGACCGGTGCGCGAGCAGGTGCTCGACCGTGACTCCGTCGTCGATCAACGGGAGGTCGGAGCCGAGAACCGACCGCGCCGGCGTCGAGAGGCTGAGCGCTCCTTCCTCCACGAGCCGCATGACAACGAGCGCTGTGAAGGTCTTCGTCCCGCTCGCGGTGCCGAACCGGGTGTCGGGCGTGTTCGGGATCGCGTGCGCGCGATCGGCAAGCCCGTACGCACGGACGACCGCGAGCCCGTCGGTGCCGTCGACGCGGACGACTCCCGAGAAGCCGGTGTCGGCGGCAATCGCGTCGAGGTCGAGCGCGAGCGCGCTCACGGCGTCAGGCTCGCGAGATGTAGCGGCCTTCGCGGGGATCGACCTTCAGCAGATCGCCCACGTTGACGAACATCGGCACCTGGACGACCGCGCCCGTGGCGAGCGTTGCCGGCTTCGTCACGTTCGAGACGGTGTCGCCCTTGACGGCAGGCTCGGTCTCCACGACTTCGAGCTCGACCGACGCCGGGAGCTGCAGGCTCGACGGCTTCCCGTTCACGCTCAGCACCTGCACCGACGCGTTCGGCTGCAGGTACGGGAGCGCATCGGTGAGATCGGCGTGCGGCAAGGCGAACTGCTCGTACGTCTCCGCGTCCATGAAGTGCACGTCGGAGCCGTCGTCGTAGAGATACTGGACGTTCTTCGTCTCGGTGTGCACACGCGGGAACTTCTCGCCGGCGCGGAACGTGCGGTCGACGACAGCGCCTGCCTCCAGGCTCTTCAGCTTCGTGCGGACGAACGCGCCGCCCTTCCCGGGCTTGACGTGCTGGAACTCGACGATGCGCCAGACCTTGTTGTCCAGCTCGATGTGCATCCCGTTCTTGAAGCTGTTCGTGTCAACCGTCTCGGCCACGACGCCGGAGGGTACCCGCGCCGCTACTCCTTGGCGCAGGTGGGCAGATCGAGGGCGAGTGCGCGCGCTTTGAGGACCTTGTCGTTGCGGTCGAGCTTCCTGAGAGTCGACTTGAACGTGTGGACCTCGCCGAGCTCACTCGCCTGGAGCAGGTTGTTCCCGAGCAGGTCTTGCAGGTTGAACCTTGCAAGCATGTGCCGGAACGACTTCGCGTCGGACGTGGGAGGCGTGAGTCCCCGCAGATCGCGCAGCGTCTGCTCGTAGCTGTTGATGACCGCCGAAAACTCTCGTTGGAACCGCGCGGGGTTCTTGGGTTGTCGCTTGAGGATCTTCTTTGAGTAGCGCAGGTCACGCGCGCAGATGTGCTCCGCGAGGTAGACGAACCGCCCGTGGGTCAACGTCGGGGCGCCGACTTCAGCTCTTGCTTGCTCAGGACCTGACAGCCGGAGAGCAGAAAGGCCGCGAGGACGAGTACGCAAAACGCCGCATTCAATGACGGTGAACGCTGGCGACGAGGCTGTCAAGATCAGGCGGTGAGAGCGCGAATCCGTTCGGTTCTGACCGAGGCATGGCATTTCATCCTGCTCGTCGCGGCGGTCGGACTCGCGGTGTCGAGTCTCGCGGCGCTGATCGGCTTCGCGACTGGGAAGCGCGGCGGGCACCTGGTCGTCACCGTGATGATCGCGCTCGTGGTGACAGGCCTCGCGAGCATCGTCGTCGCGATGGTCCTCGACCCAATGGGTGCCGGGAGCTACAGCCTCGGCTTCGGCGGCACGAGGTCGGCCGCTATCCAGGCCGGGATCCTGCACGACGAGGAGCACGGGCTGCCCCCGCGCGTCAAGAAGAAGTTCCGGAGGGACGACGTGCTCTACGCGGGCGGCGTGCTGCTCATCCTGCTCGCCGTCCTGTGCGGCTACGTCTGCAGCTGGCTCGGCGTTCCGCCGACGAACCCGTTCGGCTAGCTACGAGACCGTCACGAGCTCCTTCGTGAACCGGACCGGGTTCTCGAGCCCGTCCTCGGTCACGATCACGTCGTCCTCGATCCGGATCCCGAAGCGGCCCTCGAGGTAGACGCCGGGTTCGACCGTGACGACGTTGCCGGCCGCGAGCGTGTCGGAGCTCTCGGGCGAGAGACGCGGCGCTTCGTGCACGTCGAGACCGAGGCCGTGGCCGAGCCCGTGGCCGAATGTGCCTGCAAATTTGGTATTTTCGATCACGCCGCGTGCCGCCGCGTCGACGTCGAGGCCGCTCTCCCCCGCCTCGAGCGCGTCGAGCCCGGCCTGCTGCGCGGCGAGGACGACGTCGTACGCCTCCCGCATCTCGCCGTCGAGCTCGCCGGTGGCGAGCGTGCGCGTGTAGTCCGAGTAGTAGCCGTCGACGTTGGCGCCGGTGTCGATCACGATCAGCTCGCCGGGGCCGATCACGCGGTCGCCGGCGCGCGCGTGCGGCCGCGCGCCCGTCGGGCCGGAGCCGACGATCGCCTCGAACGCCTCGCCGTGCGCGCCCTCCTCGTGGTAGAGGCGCGTGATGTCCCAGGCCACGTCGCGCTCGGGCCGGCCGACGAACTTCACCTCGCTCACGAGTCGCTCGAACATCCGGTCGGTGATCGCGCAGGCCTGCCGGAACTTCTCGAGCTCGCCGTCGTCCTTGACCGCGCGCAGCTGCTCGACGAGCCCCTGGCGTGGGACGAGCTCGATGCCGCCCTCGCGCAGCTGCTCGCTGAACGACCACGGCAGGACGTTCGACTCGAAGCCGAAGCGCCCGGAGAGGTTTTCGCTGAGCCAGGCGATCAGCGCCCGCTTGGTCTGCACCGCCTCGACGCCCTCGACGGCCCGCGCCGATTCGATGTAGCGAAAGTCCGTGAAGAGGCGCGCGCGCTCCGGCTCGACGAGGAGCGCTGCGTTCGAGCTGTCGAAGCCGGTCAGGTAGAGGACGTTGACCGGGTTCGTGATCAGGAGCGGCTCCTCGAGGAGCTCGCGCAGCCGTTCGATCCTGGAACTCATGCAGTTTTCTCCTTCAGATGTTCGAGAGCCATCTTGTAGCCGGCGGGTCCGTGGCCGACGAAGCGCGCCGCGACGAGGTCGGAGACGACCGACATGCGCCGCCACTCCTCCCGCTCGTCGACGTTGGACAGGTGCACCTCGACGATCGGGATCGTGAGCGGCTCGAGAGCGTCGTGGATCGCCCACGAGTAGTGCGTCCACGCCGCGGCATTGACGACGATCGCGTCGACGGTGTCGTACGCGTCGTGGCACCATTTCACGAACTCGCCCTCGTCGTTCGTCTGCCTGCACTGGACGGTGAGCTCGAGCTCGCGCGCCCACGCGTAGATCTGGCTCTCGAGCTCCGCGATCGTCAGCCCGCCGTAGAGCTTCGGATCGCGGCGGCCGAGGATGTCCAGGTTCACGCCGTTGAGGACAAGCACCCTCATGCGATCAACCTATCGAGTTCGCGGCGCACGTCGGCCTCGGGAAGAACGACGCCCGTCTCCGGTCCGTCGGCGCCGAGGAGGACGAGGCGGATTTCGCCGTCCCGCGCCTTCTTGTCGCGGCGCATCGCCTGCCAGGCGCGCTCGCAGTCGACCCGTACCGGCTGCGGGCGCAGCACGTTCTCCACGACGTCCGTTTCGCGGCCGGAAAGACGAAGCGCGGCGAGGAGGCCGAGCGCGACCGCGCGGCCGTGCGTCACGCCGTCGTAACCGGCCGCGGCCTCGAGCGCGTGCGCGAAGGTGTGCCCGAGGTTCAGCACCGCCCGCTCGCCGCGCTCGTGCGGGTCGCGCAGGCAGATCGCGGCCTTGAACGCGGCGCAGCGGCGCACAAGCTCGTCGTCGGAAAGCTCCCAGAGCGGCTCGCCGGCGAGCAGCCCGGTCTTCACGACCTCCGCCATGCCCTCGAGTCTCTGTGGCTCGGGCAGCGTCTCGAGCAACGCCGGGTCGATCACGGTTCGCACCGGCCAGTGGAAGGCGCCGACGAGGTTCTTGCCCTGCGGCAGGTCGATCGCCGTCTTGCCGCCGATCGCCGCGTCGACCTGGGCGACGAGGCTCGTCGGAACCGGAGTCCACGCGATCTCGCGCAGGTAGGTCGCGGCCGCGAAGCCTGCGGCGTCGGTTGTGCAGCCGCCACCGAGCGCCACGATCGTCCCGCTCCGGTCGAGGCGCAGGTCCTGCCAGAGTCGGTCGAGCGCCCCGAGCGTCTTCGCCTCCTCGCCCGGCGGCAGCTCATGCGTCTCGGCGAGCCGCGAACCGAGCGCGAGCTGCGCGTCCATCCCATGGATGCCGGCGACCTTCGGGTCGGAGACGAGCGCCACCGGCCCGTCGCCGGGGACGAGCTCACCGATCCGTTGCAGAGCGCCGCGTTCGACGTGGACTCCGGCCACGGCGAGGACGACGTCGTGCGCGTCCTTCGCAACCACGTCGGCGACGTCGGCGTACAACGCGCGCCGCTCCTCGTACAGGCGACGGAACGCCGTTTCGTCCTGCGCGAGCGGGCGATCGCTGCCCTTGACGCGCTTCCAGCACGTGTCGACGTCGACGTCGAGCCAGATGGTCAGCGTGTCGCCGAGCGCGTCTCGCACGGCCGGCGAGGTCACCGCGCCGCCGCCGAGCGCGAGCACGATCGTCTGCTCCTCGAGCGCGCGGAAGGCCGCCTCCCCTTCCTCGCGGAAGATCTCCGCGATCGGCTTGCCCGCGGCGGACTCGACGAGGTCGTCGGCGTCGCTGCCGCCGAGCTCGCGGACCGCGGTGGACTTGCCCGAGCCCATGAAGCCGACGATCGCGACGTTCTGCTTCAGAGCCGCTCCAGGTACGCGCGCCAGGCGCCGACGAAATCGCCGAGCGCGTCGCCGCCGAACTTCTCGCGCGCCGCGCGGGCGAGCTCCCAGGCGACTGCCGCCTCCGCGACGACGGCGAGCGCCTCGACCGCCGAGACGTCGCTCCGCTCGACGAGCGCGGTCGCCGCCTCCCCGGTTTCGAGGTCGACGGAGGCAAGCGGCTTCATGAGCGTCGGCAGCGGCTTCATGCCGGCGCGGACGACGAGCTCCTCGCCGTTCGAGACGCCGGCCTCGACGCCTCCGGCGCGATTCGACGTGCGGCGCTTGTCGGTGCCGATTTCGTCGTGCGCCTCCGAGCCGCGCAGCCGCGCAAGCGCGAAGCCGTCGCCGATCTCGACCCCTTTCACGGCCTGGATTCCCATGACTGCCGCCGCGAGCCGCGCGTCGAGCCGGTCCTCCTTGCGGGCGTAGCTGCCGAGCCCCGGCGGGACGCCGCGCGCTCGCACCTCGACCCGTCCGCCGAGCGTGTCCTGGTCGGCGCGCGCCGCGTCCACGGCGGCCGGATCGGCCCCCGCCTCCGGCAGCGCCTCGCCGGCAACCTCGATCCCGATCTCGTGCAGGAGCGCCTTCGCCACCGAGCCAGCCGCGACATGAACGGCGGTATGGCGCGCCGACGCGCGCTCGAGCGCATCGCGGACGTCCGTGAGGCCGTGCTTCTGCACGCCGGCGAGATCCGCGTGCCCGGGCCGTGGCAGCGTGACCGGCTTCGTCCCCTTCCCCTCCGGCTCACCCTCGGGCGGCCAGGGGCTCATCCCCCATGTCCAGTTCTTGTGGTCGCGGTTGCGCACGACGAGCGCGAGCGGCGTGCCGAGCGTGCGGCCGTGGCGGAGGCCGGCTAGCACCTCGACCTCGTCCGTCTCGATCTGCTGGCGCGGCGAGCGGCCGTAGCCCTGCTGGCGGCGGCGCAGGTCGGCGTCGATCGCGTCGCGGTCGAGCACGAGCCCCGCGGGCAGGCCCGAGACGATCGCGACGAGCGCCGGACCGTGCGACTCGCCGGCGGTTGCCAGCTCGAGTGTCATGGCGGAGAGCCTAGAGCCGCGAGAGAACCCGCGAGACGAAGCCCCGGCGGTGCGAGTGCCTCGACGCCGACTCGAGGAACCTGCTCAGGCGAGCCGACTCGTCCGGGTCGAGCGAGATCGCCGCCTGCGCCTCCTCGCCCTTCCAGACGCTGAGCCGTGCGTGCCGCGGCTCGGTCAGGTAGACGGAGACGCGCAGCCCGCCGTCGCCCACGTCCGGGTGGCCCTGGAAGTACTCCACGATCTTCGTGCGCTGGGACTTGCCGCAATGCGGGCAGAAGCGGAAGTCGTCCTGCACCGTTCCTCCACACCCGCGACAGCTACGCATCGTGCTCGTTCTATGCCCCTCGCGGACTCAGGTCAAGCCCAGAGCGCTGCGCATCGCATCGACCGGCGCCGGGTGTCCGGTCCAGAGCTCGAAGCTCGCGGCTCCCTGGGCGACGAGCACCTCGAGGCCGTCGAGCACGCGTGCGCCCGCAGCGGCAGCGGCCTCGGCCGTCGCGGTGCGCGGATACGGCAGATCGATCAACGTCTGCCCCTCCCCCAGCTCGAACAGCACCTCGTCCCGCACCGACGTCGCGTGGACCACGACGGCGGCGTCGCGCACGTCGGGCGGCCACTCGCTGCGTCGGGAGAAGACCCGCGCCGCGGGAAGCGCGTGGCGGAACGCCGCCGCCGCCCCGCCGTCCCCCACGATTGCCGGCGAGCTCACGTCCCCCGCCGCTTCGAGGATCGCGGCGTCAGTCGAGTAGCCCCGCCCGCGGACGATCGTGTTCACCGACGGCAGCTCGGAGCCGAGGATCCGCGCGACGTCGAGCTTGTACGGCGCCGTGACGTTCGCGTACTCGACCTCTTGCACCGCGGCCTCGAGCTCCTCCGGCAGGACGTCGCTCAAGATGTAGTCCCAGTCGAGCCCGGCCGCCACGAAGGCTGCGTTCTGCATCCGGGGCGAGAGCGAATGCGCGACCGGATGCCCGAGCAGCACGACCTCAGTAGCCGTATTGGGCCTCGTGTTGGAGAAAGTCCTGGTAGTTCGAGGTGAAGTAGTGGTGTTTGTGATCGGGCTTCCGAACGAAGTAGAGGTAGTCGACCTTCGCTGGATGAGCGGCCGCCTCGAGCGACGCCAGCCCAGGGTTGTTGATCGGCGTCGGCGGCAGACCGTCGTGGAGCCGCGTGTTGTACGGCGTCGGGTTGGCCAGCTCCGACTGTGTCAGCGACTGGGTCGGCGGGATGTGGAGCCCGTAGCGGAGTGTCGCGTCGATGCCGAGCGGCATGTTGTCGTGCAGGCGGTTGTAGATGACGGCCGCCACGAGGGGTCGCTCGCTGGGGACCTGGGCCTCGCCCTCGACCATCGATGCGATCGTGAGCACGTCGTACGGCGTGAGGTTCTTGCTGCGCGCGTAGGACAGATTCAGCTGGCCGAACATCGAGGTGAACTCCGCGAGCTGGTCGTTCACGAGCTCCGTCGAGGTCGACTTGCGGTCGAAGTCGTACGTGTCCGGGAAGAGGAAGCCCTCGTACGGCAGCTTCTCGGCGCCGAAGCCGGGGAACCGGCGCGGCTTCGCGGTCGTCGCCGCGTACGAGTCCCCGGAGAGCTTCACCTTCCGTTTCGACTCCTGCTCGGCGATCTTCGCCACCGCCTGCACCCGGGCCACCATCTGCGTGCGCGTGAACCCCTCGGGGAACAGGATCCGGAACTGCCGCAGCTGACGAACCGTGGTCGTCGGCTGGGCGGCGCTGCTCGAGCCGCAGCCCGCGGCAACCGCCGCAAGCGAGGCGGCGCAGATGGCTACGAGCGCGCCGCGCACCACTCGAGATAGGTCGAAAGGAGATGGGCTGCCGCGAGCGCGTCCTCGGGCGCACTGCCCGCAGTCTGCTGGGCCAGGTCGGTGGTGAAGCGCTCGTCGTAGAGCTCGACGGGGACGCGGACAGCGCCGCGCAGAGCCTCGACGAAGCGCTCGGTCTCGGCCGCCTGTTCGCCGCGCTCGCCGCGCAACGTCAGCGGCAGGCCGACGACGATCCGCTCGACGTCCTCCTCGCGCGCCAGCCGCGCCAGCTCGGCGAGCCCGGTTTCGGTGGCAGCGCCCTGAACGACCCCGAGCGGCCGCGCCAGCGTCCCGGTCGGGTCGGAGACTGCGACCCCGGTCCGCGCGGAGCCGTAGTCCAACGCCATCACCTTCACGTGGGCATCCTTACGGCGCGACGAGGTCCTTCGCGGCGGCAAGCGCGTCGCGGATGCCGTCGGGGTTCTTGCCGCCTGCCTCGGCGAGCGTCGGCTTGCCTCCGCCACCGCCGCCGATGTGCCTGCCGAGCTCGCGCACGACCTGCACGGCGTCGAGCCCGCGCGCGACGAGCGACTCGTCGAAGTTGACGACGAGGAAGACGCGCCCGTCGTCGCGCGACGCCACAATCGCGCCGTCGGCCTTCTCCTGCTGCCGGATCCGGTCGGAGAAGTCGCGCAGCGGACCGCCCTTGAGGCTCTTGACCTCGACGAGCAGGACGCCGCTCTCCGTGTCCTGGGAGACGATTTCCGCCTGCTCGGATTGTTTGGGCTGCCTGGACTCCTTCCGGGCCCGCTCGAGCTCGCCGCGCAGCGCATCGGCCTCTCGTGCCCGCTCGTGGAGCAGCGCGAACGCCTCCCCCGCGGTCACCGCCTCGATCCGGCGCGACCCGGCGCCGACGGAGCTCTCCGACAGCACCGCGAACGGCCCGATCTCCGCGGTCGAGCGCACATGCGTTCCGCCGCAGAGCTCGAGCGACCAGCCGTCGACGTCGACCACGCGCACGACGTCGCCGTACTTCTCGCCGAAGAGCATCATCGCGCCGAGGTTGCTCGCCTCGGACAGCGGCGTCTCGAAGATCCGCACCGGCTGGTTCGCGAAGACGTGCTCGTTCACGCGCTTCTCCACCTCCGCGCGCTCTTCC
The DNA here is from genome assembly GCA_035262765.1 of Gaiellaceae bacterium. Lineage (GTDB taxonomy): Bacteria > Actinomycetota > Thermoleophilia > Gaiellales > Gaiellaceae > Palsa-739. The sequence continues at coordinate 10,608 of DATFSG010000311.1, forward strand.
GGGGTGAGCGGCGACGGATGCGTGAAGTCGAAGCGGAGCTTGTCGGGCCGCACGGCCGAGCCGGCCTGGCGGACGTGGTCGCCGAGCACTTCCTGCAGCACCTTGTGCAGCAGGTGCGTCGCCGTGTGGTTCGCCATCGTCGGATAGCGGACGTTCCACGGGACGACCGCACGGACGCGGTCGCCCTCGACGAAGCCTTCCCCCTGGAAGACGAGCTCCTGGTCGTTCTCGAGGCGCAGCGCCTCGACGAGCTCGGCTCGCGAGCCGTCGTCCCTCTCGATCCAGCCGGCGTCCGTGACCTGGCCACCGCCCGCTGGATAGAAGGGCGACTCCGCGAGCTTGACCTG